>JANOXZ010000048.1:0-16672 GCA_031418695.1 Synechococcales cyanobacterium VAR_35_metabat_10 | reverse complement strand
TGAGGTTCCTCATGAACTTGGGCAATCGTTGAAATTATACGGAGGAGTGGGTGAAAATTTACCCATAATGGAAAAAGCTAATGATTTTTATGTTGGAAATCTTCCGCCCGTAGTATTAAGCAATTCAATAATAATGCTTTTCCCACGGACAGGATTTAGTATTGCACAAAAATGTGCATTCTCAATACCACAGAAAAGTGAAGGTTTACAAACGCATTATTTAAATAATGTTGAGCCTTATCAAGTCTCGTTATCAGAAGATGGTTATTTGATGATAATTAAAGATCACTGCGCTCAATATATATTCTTTATTGATAATCATTGCTATTCTTCGGAATCAGAATTATCCCTACAATCTCTTGATCATTGTGTTGAACAGGATTATCAAAACGTGTTTGACAGGCTGGCGGACAAATTCAGCTTCTTGTTAGGTAACCATGTGGATATAGCTTGTCCTTGGGGCGAAATTGATGATGAATTATTTGAACAACTTTGCTATGATTTGATTATGTATTCTTCTGACTTTGATATAGATACTCGACACAAGATGGGCAAATCACGTTCACGAGATGGAGGTCGTGACATTGAAATATATACCCGAAGCCGCTGGAATCAACCAAGAGTGAAATGGATAATTCAATGTAAGCTATTGTCTAGAGGTGCAACTCTTTCTGGTGCAAAAGTGCAAGTATCTGATGTTCTTGATCAATACGGTGCTGGAGGTTTCTGTATAATGACAAATGGTATTATTGATGCTACATTGCATGACAAGCTTGATGGAATTGGACGGAACCGTGGAATAGGTGTGGAGAAATGGGATTACATGAAGATTGAGCGAGTATTGGCAAAACCAAAGTATCAAAATATACGCAAACGTTACTTTGGTGTATGAGCGGCTGACCACTGAAGTGCAGCAGACTGAATGGACTTGCTGATTATGAATTTCAAACTATTTTCAGCCGCTAACTGGGAACGTTATAACGATTTCTTCAAAAATGGAACATCCTTTCTAGACATTATGTAGTGTCAGAATGAAGTACACCCTATCTAACCGTCAGGTTTGGGGCTTTTTTACATCAGAATAGGGGCGGTTTTAGCTTTTTCTGACCACCCCCTTCGGTAGTCTATCACCCAAACCTGACAGGCTACCGAGCATTCCCCGATCAAATTGAACAACATCATAGCCAATTTGGCACTCAACCTCACCATCAGCCTCAAAAAATCGGCCTCATCCTTGGATTTTATTGACCCTTAGCCATTTTTGTTAAACACAATGAGATGTTTCAATTTTACTAGGGTATAATAAGGATTAAGGTTTAGGCATTATTTTATGGGCTTTGCTGATCAATCAAAAACTTTTGCTCCAACGGCGATCGCAGACGAGAAGAAAAGAGCAATCGCATATAGTATGGACACACTAATTCCTGGCTTCTATCTGTGGCTGGGTAGCTTCTCGATACGTCTATTTGGCACTGAACCAGACGATACACCTTATAAATATCCCGGCATGGTGAATAGTAAGTATGGAATAGCGGTGGTTTTCCCTGGCTACCATATCTTCACCACATACAAAGATTCTTATGACCCTCGATAAGCATCAGATCGACGGCATCGGTGGTTTTAGCTCAAAGATTCTACCGGCAAATCAGTTTGAAGATCTGATGATCAGTAATGGATACTCTTTAATAGGATCAGCACCAGCCAAAGGGAACAGAGTCAAAGTTTGGTGGACACATGGGGTATTTAGAAATGTGGAATCTATCTACAGTGAAGATAAAAGCACCGTCATCACCGCTTATCATGCCTAGTCTTGACTTGTAAGGCATTTTTTCAGCCCTTGAAATCAGAATCAAAAAAATCTGGACAAAAAACACACACTGGCGTATAGTAAGAGGCTGTGGTCAAATTTTTGCGCGAATAGCCTCGGCTACCGCACGCGCTCAACGCTGGCTCTGCTTGGATACTAGCTGATCAAACAGCCCCAGTCCGATCGAGCACAACAACAGCCTTGAACAGTACCTAGAGCGATCGTAGAGTCTCAGCAATTCACTGAAAACGTTGTTTAACAGCGTCTTTACTTACCCCCTTCCGTACAGCAGCATAATTAACCAAATGGACGCGCCAGCCGGTGGAAGTCCATCAACAAACTAGTGTCTCAACAAATTAGGAACACAAACGCCGTGTCGATCGGTATATTAGGCACCAAAGTCGGCATGACCCAGGTCTTTGATCAAGAAGGCAGAGCAGTCCCTGTAACTGTTGTCCTCGCCGGGCCATGTCGAGTAACCCAAATCAAAACCAAGCAAACAGACGGATACGAATCTGTACAGCTCGGCTTTGACGAAGTCACCCCCAAAAAGCTAAACAAGCCAGAGTTAGGTCACTTAAACAAAACCGAAGCTCCCCCCTTGCGTCACTTACAAGAATTTCGCGTTCTCTCTGCCAGCGAATGGACAGTCGGCCAAGAAATTAAGTCTGATGTATTTGCCGTAGGTCAAATCGTAGACGTAGTCGGCAACACCATCGGGCGTGGTTTCGCCGGTTGGCAGAAACGCCACAACTTTGCCCGCGGCCCCATGACTCACGGTTCCAAGAATCACCGTGAACCTGGTTCCACCGGAGCAGGTACTACCCCTGGTCGCGTATATCCCGGTAAGAAAATGGCCGGTAGACTAGGTGGTAAGCGCGTCACCATTGGCAAGCTGCCGATCGTGATGGTAGATGCCGAGAAGAACCTGATCTTAATCGCCGGTTCCGTGCCCGGAAAGCGCGGCACCCTCCTGCGGATCGTCCCTGAAGTTAGAGTTGGCAAGTAGGAGGATATTGAAAAATGACTAATTGCGTAGTACGCAACTGGCAAGGCGCAGAAGCTGGCTCAGCCACTCTGGAACTGAAAGTTGCCTCAGAAGAAAATGCCACCCACATCGTCCATCGGGCAGTGGTGCGGCAAATGAATAACGAACGCCAGGGTACAGCTTCCGCTAAAACCCGCGCCGAAGTTAAAGGTGGTGGTCGGAAACCTTGGAAACAAAAAGGTACAGGCCGCGCCCGTGCTGGTTCTATTAGATCTCCGCTCTGGCGGGGGGGCGGTGTGATCTTTGGACCAAAACCCAGAGACTACAGCACCAAGATGAACCGCAAGGAAAGAAGACTGGCCATGCGCACAGCTTTCTTTAGCCGCGTGGATGAACTGGTAGTAGTAGAAGATTTTGCGGCTCAGTTGACCAAGCCCAGCACCAAAGAAATGGTCGGTGCTGTCCAGCGTTGGGGTGCTACCCCTGGTCAAAGAGTTCTGTTGATTGTGGCTGATATGGCCGAGTCTGAGAACGTTTACCTGTCTGCCCGCAACGTCGATAAGCTCAAGCTGATTTCGGCTAACGGTTTGAACATATATGATGTGCTCCATGCTGATGTTGTGATCGTCACTAAGAGCGCTCTCACCAAGATCCAGGAGATATACAGTGACGACTAGAAGACCCGAACCGACCAGAATTGATTCTCGCGATTTGCCAGACGTTCTGCACAAGCCGATCATCACTGAGAAAGCTACCCGTCAAATGGAGCAAAACAAATTTGTTTTTGACGTTGCTCCCAAATCTACCAAGATTGACATTAAAGCGGCAGTGGAAAACATGTTTAACATCAAGGTGGTCAGGGTCGATACCTACAACCCACCTCGGCGTAAAAAGAAAGTTGGTCGCTTTGCTGGCTACAAGCCTCACTTCAAACGGGCGATCGTCACCGTGGCAGCAGGCCAAACTATTCCCATCTTCCCCGAACCCTAGAATTATTTCTGAGTTCAGTCCTTTATTTCCATCTTTAGATTGAGTTAACTTATGGGTACTCGTTCATATCGGCCATATACCCCGAGTACTCGCGAAACCGTAATTTCTGACTTTGCAGAAATCACCGCGAGTAAGCCGGAAAAATCTCTCGTCGTCCACAAGCATCGGGCTAAAGGGCGCAACAACCGTGGTGTGATCACCAGTCGCCGTCGGGGTGGTGGACACAAGCGGATGTATCGGATGATCGATTTCCGCCGTCAAGACAAAGTTAATATCCCGGCACGGGTGGCGTCGATCGAATACGATCCCAACCGCAACGCCCGGATTGCCCTGCTGTTTTACCGTGATGGTGAAAAGCGCTACATTTTGCATCCCTTAGGCTTAGAAGTTGGCACCGAAATTGTGACTTCTCCCGAAGCACCCTTTGAAATTGGTAATGCTTTGCCTTTGGCCAACATTCCTTTAGGCACCATGGTCAACAGCATTGAGCTGGTTGCTGGCAAAGGCGCACAAATCGCTCGTTCTGCTGGTGCAGGCGCAACCATCATGGCCAAAGACGGTGACTATGTCACTCTCAAGATGCCCTCTGGTGAAATCCGCATGGTACGCCGGGAATGCTACGCCACCATTGGTCAAATCGGCAACACCGAAGCTCGCAACATGAGCGCCGGTAAAGCTGGTCGGAACCGCTGGAAAGGTCGCAGACCGAAGGTACGTGGTAGTGTTATGAACCCTGTAGATCACCCACATGGTGGTGGTGAAGGTCGGGCACCGATCGGACGCAGTGGCCCTGTTACACCTTGGGGTAAACCGACTCTGGGTTACAAAACTCGGCCTAAGAACAAGCTCAGCGACAAACTCATTTTGCGTCGCCGTCGCAAGTCTTCCAAGCGCGGCAAGGGCGGTCGTCAGAACTAGTTCTCGGTTGGCTTCGGCTTCGCTCAGCCACCGAGTACTCCAGTTGGTTGAGCGGAGTCGAAACCAACGGCAAGGTTACACTAGCTAGCCTTCAGAAAAGTTTTCCAGTCGTTTATTTAAGCAATCACTATGGGTCGTTCACTCAAAAAAGGGCCATTCGTCGCTGACCACCTCATGACTAAGGTGGAAAGAATGAATGCCAGCGGTAAAAAAGAAGTCATCAAGACTTGGTCTCGGGCATCCACCATCTTTCCCCAGATGATTGGCCACACGATCGCCGTTCACAACGGTAGACAACATGTCCCTGTCTTTGTCTCCGACCAAATGGTGGGTCACAAACTGGGAGAGTTCGCACCGACTCGCACCTATCGCTCCCATGCGAAGGGCGACAAAAAAGCAGGTAGATAACGCCTCTCACAGGAAACCACCATGGCAGTAATAGACAAAAAAGTTGAAGTTAAGGCAATTGCCAAATATATTCGGATGTCGCCCTTTAAGGTGCGCCGAGTACTAGACCAAATTCGCGGTCGCTCTTATCGAGAAGCGCTGATTATTCTAGAATTCATGCCCTACAAGGCTTGTGAAGAAATCGTTAAGGTACTGCGTTCCGCAGCCGCCAACGCCGAACACAACAATGGTATGGATCCCGCTAATTTAGTGGTCTCCACCGCCTTTGCTGACCAAGGGCCAGTCCTGAAGCGCTTCCGTCCGCGCGCTCAAGGACGAGCTTTCCAAATTCGCAAGCCCTCTTGTCACATCACTGTGGCAGTAGCGGCAGCCGACAAATAATCACTGGTAACTCAAAATGGGACAGAAAATTAACCCGATCGGCTTTCGCCTAGGCATTACCCAAGAGCACCGCGCTCGTTGGTTTGCCGAAGGGAAACGCTATCCACTAATCTTGCAAGAAGATTACAAAATTCGTCAGTACATCGAGAAAGTCCCGGTGCGTAGCACTGCTGGTATTTCTAAAGTGCGCATCGAGCGCAAAGCTGATCAAGTAGAAGTAGAAATTCACACAGCTCGTCCCGGCGTAGTCGTCGGTAGAGGCGGTGCTGGAATTGATACTCTCCGCCAGGGCTTGGTAACTGCTTTGGGTGGCGGCAATCGCCAGATTCGGATCAACGTGATCGAAATCGCCAAAGTAGATGCCGATGCCGCTTTGATTGCTGAATTTATTGCTCAACAGCTCGAACGACGGGTTTCCTTCCGGAGAGTTGTACGTCAAGCAATTCAACGTGCCCAGCGTGCTGAAGTTCAAGGCATTAAACTGCAAGTGAGCGGTCGCTTGAACGGTGCAGAAATTGCTCGTACTGAGTGGACTCGTGAAGGTCGTGTACCTTTGCATACCCTTCGCGCCGACATTGATTACGCCTACAAAACTGCCTCCACTACCTACGGGATTTTGGGAGTCAAGATTTGGGTCTTTAAGGGTGAAATCATCCCTGGTCAAGAGCTAGCCGCTGCTCCTAACGATCAACCTAAGCGTCGTGCGCCCGGTCGTCGTCGTCAGCAGTTTGAAGATCGATCGAACGAAGAATAATTTCTTTGTATATCTCCCCTAATCTAGAGCCTAATTTAGAGCTATGTTAAGTCCCAGAAGAACGAAATTCCGCAAGCAGCAGCGCGGAAGAATGCGCGGTCTAGCGACACGCGGCTGTAACCTCAACTTCGGTGAATTTGGCCTTCAGGCGATCGAACCCTCTTGGATCACCTCCCGCCAAATCGAATCTTGCCGGAGAGCCATTAACCGCTATATGCGGCGTGGTGGTAAGGTTTGGATCCGAATTTTCCCTGACAAGCCTGTGACCATGCGTCCGGCAGAAACCCGGATGGGTTCCGGGAAAGGTTCCCCAGAATTCTGGGTAGCCGTAGTCAAGCCCGGTCGGATCATGTTTGAAATTGGCGGCGTTGCCGAACCAATTGCCAAAGAAGCCCTTCGCTTGGCTTCTCACAAGCTACCGATCAAGACTAAATTCATCGCTAAACAAGTCTACGACGAGGAGGAAAGCTAATATGGCATTATCTAAAGCTACTGAAATTCGCGCTCTCAGCGACCAGGAACTAGCCGATGGCATCGTAGCAATCAAGCGTGACTTGTTTAACCTGCGGTTAGAAAAAGCTGTTGGTCGCCTCGAAAAGACCCACCAATTCAAACATGCCCGTCACAAACTGGCACAGATGATGACCGTGGAGCACGAACGCAAAACCAAGCAAGCTACCGAAGCTGCTAAATAAGAAGCTACTAAATAAAACAACAATATGGCAGTTAAAGAACTAGTCGGTTTGGTCGTCAGCGACAAAATGCAAAAAACTGTAGTGGTAGCAGTGGAAAACCGCTCCGCCCACTCTAAATATGGCAAAGTAGTCGTCCGCACCAAAAAGTACAAAGCCCACGACGAAGAAAACCAGTGTAAAGCTGGTGATCGAGTACGCATTCAAGAAACTCGCCCCCTCAGTCGCACCAAGCGCTGGCAGGTTGCGGAGATCTTCAGCTAAAGCTCTTTAATTTAAAAGAGCACACCTCCTTTGAAATCATCATGATCCAACAACAAAGTTATTTAAATGTGGCCGACAACAGCGGCGCGCGGAAGCTCATGTGCATCCGGGTGATCGGTGGCGGTAATCGTACTTTTGGCGGCGTAGGCGATGTAATCGTAGCCGTAGTCAAAGATGCGATCCCTAACATGGCCGTGAAAAAGTCTGACGTAGTGCGCGCCGTAATTGTCCGCACCCGTCACACCATGCGCCGGGATAGTGGCCAAAGCATTCGTTTCGACGACAATGCTGCTGTATTGATCAACGCCGATGGCAACCCCAGAGGCTCTCGCGTGTTTGGTCCAGTTGCTCGCGAATTGCGCGACAAAAGCTTCACCAAAATCGTTTCCTTGGCACCAGAGGTATTGTAATGGGTAGACCTAAACCTAAAGTCTTTTACAAAATGCATGTAAAAGCAGGTGACACTGTGCAGGTAATCTCTGGTAAAGAGAAAGGCCAAATCAGCGAAATCTTGAAATCTATCCCCGAAAAGAGCATGGTGATCGTCAAGGGCGTAAATATGCGTACCAAACACGTTAAGCCTACCCAAGAGAACGAATCTGGTCGGATCGATGTTTCCGAAGCGCCAATTCACAGCTCCAAGGTGATGCTCTATTCCAAAAAAGGCCAAGTGGCCAGTCGGGTATCTTATACCTTTACTGCCGAAGGCAAAAAGGTACGGGTACTGAAAAAAACCGGCGAAATTATCGATTAATCAATTCAGTTCTGACCAAGCCCAGAACCAGCTAATAGAAACCATGTCACAAACATTCAAGCTCAATTATCAACAGGTCATCGTTCCCAAATTGCAAGAGCAGTTTGGTTTCAAGAACGTGATGGAAGTGCCCAAAGTCATCAAAATCACCGTTAACCGGGGTTTGGGTGAAGCGGCCACCAATGCTAAAGCGTTGGAGTCTTCGGTAGCCGAAATTGCCAAAATCACTGGTCAAAAGCCAGTAATTACCCGCGCAAAGAAAGCGATCGCCGGTTTCAAAATCCGTCAGGGTATGCCTGTGGGCGTAATGGTGACATTGCGTGGCGATCGGATGTATGCGTTCCTAGATAGATTTATTAATTTGTCTCTACCTCGGATTCGAGATTTTCGGGGCATCAGCCCGAATAGCTTCGATGGACGCGGCAACTATAGCATCGGTATTCGGGAACAGCTCATTTTCCCTGAAATTGAGTATGACCAAATCGATCAAATTCGCGGGATGGATATTTCTATTATCACCACCGCAAACAATGACGAGGAAGGACGCGCGCTGCTCAAAGCAATGCGTATGCCTTTCCGCGACCAATAGGCCACTAATCCCCAAGATATAAACAATGGCGGCACACGACACTATTTCAGACATGCTGACTCGGATTCGCAACTCGAGCCTAGTCAAGCACCAAACCACCGAAATTCCCGCGACTAAAATGACTCGCAGTATTGCCAAAGTGCTACAGAGCGAAGGCTTTATTGCTGAAGTTAGCGAAAGCGGTGAAGGCATCGAATGTAAGTTGGTCTTGACCCTCAAGTACAAAGGCAAAACCCGTCAGCCCATCATCACCGCTTTACAGCGGGTGAGTAAGCCCGGTCTTCGGGTGTACTCCAACCACCAAGATCTACCCAAAGTATTGGGCGGTATTGGCATCGCGGTTATCTCTACTTCTAGTGGCATCATGACTGATCGCGAAGCGCGCAAACAGGGTGTTGGTGGCGAGATTCTTTGCTACGTCTGGTAGACTCGTTCTCCCCTGATTCAAACCAAGTAAATTGACAAGGAGAAATCCCTAATATATGTCACGTATCGGCAAAAGACCGATCGCCATCCCAGCCAAAGTGGTGGTAACGATCGAAGACCGTAAGGTATCTGTAAAAGGCCCCAAGGGCGAGCTGTTTAGAGAGCTGCCCACTGGTGTAGTAATCGCCAAAGACGGCGATACTATTGTGGTCACGCGGGCAAATGAATCCCGCACGGCTCGCCAACGTCACGGCCTCTGCCGGACATTGGTAGCCAACATGGTAGACGGTGTTTCCGTTGGATTCAGCAAAAAGCTCGAAATCCAAGGGGTAGGCTACCGGGCTTCTAACCAAGGCACTAAATTAATTTTAAACGTAGGCTATAGTAAGCCCGTAGAAATCGAGCCACCTGCTGGGATTTCGATCGTGGCCGAAGGCAACACCAACTTGACCATCAGCGGTATTGACAAAGAGCTAGTGGGTAATACCGCTGCCCGCATCCGCCAAGTACGTCCCCCAGAAGTCTATAAAGGTAAGGGGATCCGCTATGCCGGAGAAGTTGTCAGACGCAAGGCTGGTAAATCAGGTAAGAAGTAATAAATTATGAAATTAACTCGCAAGGCTTCAACTCAGCGGCGACACTTCCGCGTCCGCAAACAGGTCAATGGTTCTGCCGATCGGCCTCGTTTAGCTGTATTCCGTTCCAACATGCATATCTATGCCCAAGTAATTGATGATGCGAAGCAACATACTTTGGTAGCTGCTTCTACTGTTGATAAAGACTTGAAAAAGCTAGATACTGGTGCTAACAGCGATGCTGCTACTGCCGTTGGTAAATTAATTGCTGAACGCGCCCTAGCCCTAGGCATCAAGCAAGTAGTATTCGATCGCGGTGGTAATTTGTACCACGGTCGGGTCAAAGCCCTCGCCGAAGCCGCCCGCGCTGCCGGTCTAGATTTCTAAATAAACTTAACCAATTAAAAAATCATGGCAAGAGACCAACAGCAGCAAGATAAGCCCGATAAGCAGGATAAGAATTCTCGCCGCAAAGGTGGGAATGACCGCGATCGCAAGGGCGGCAAAGAAAAAGATTCTGGCTACCAAGAAAGAATTGTCCAAATCCGCCGGGTGAGCAAGGTAGTTAAGGGTGGTAAAAAACTCAGCTTCCGCGCCATTGTGGTAATTGGTAACGAAAAAGGCCAAGTAGGCGTAGGCGTTGGTAAAGCCAGCGATGTTATCGGAGCAGTGCGCAAAGGTGTAGCCGATGGCAAAAAGCACCTGATCGATGTGCCTTTGACTAAATCCAACACTATTCCCCACCCGATCGTCGGTGAAGGCGGTGGTGCCAATGTAATGATGCGGCCAGCCGCGCCAGGTACTGGAGTAATTGCGGGGGGCGCAGTGCGTACTGTGTTAGAACTAGCTGGAGTCAAGAATATCTTGGCTAAGCAATTAGGTTCTGGCAACCCCTTGAACAATGCCCGCGCAGCGGTAAATGCTCTCAAGACTCTTCGTAGCTTCCAACAGGTGGCTGAAGATCGCGGCGTTACCGTCGAAAGTCTGTTTGCTTAACCCCTAAATTTTAAAAACCTCTAAGCTGAAATTAGTCCTATGAGATTAGATGATCTAAAACCAAAAGCGGGTTCTAAACACCGCAAACGCCGGATCGGGCGTGGTATTTCTGCCGGTCAAGGTGCCAGCGGCGGTTTCGGGATGCGTGGTCAAAAATCCCGCTCTGGTAAACCAACTCGCCCCGGTTTTGAAGGTGGTCAAATGCCTTTGTACCGGCGCTTGCCTAAGCTGAAGCATTTTCCGTTGATTAACCGTAAGGAATATACGATTATCAATGTCAGTAAGCTAGCTGAATTGGCTGCTCGCAGTGAAGTAACTCTAGAGTCCTTGATGGCTGTGGGTATTGTCACCACCAATGATGGCCCTTTGAAACTTTTGGGTGATGGCGAATTAACAGTAGCCCTGACCTGTAAGGCGGCAGCATTTACTGCTGGTGCTAAGGCCAAAATCGAAGCTGCCGGTGGCACCTGCGAAATAGTCTAGAAGTTTGAAGAGCTAGTATTAAGCTGTCGTTGGGGTTCGGCTCCGCTCACCCAACTGGTTTACTTGTCTAACTGGTTAACCTAGTTCTCCGTTCACTGAGCGGAGCCGAAGTGATCCGGAGAATGGCAACTTGGCACAGTCCAAAGTCAAAAGCTTTATATAAATCCCCCGATCGGCTACTTAGCTGGTTGGGGGGGATTTGTTTTGAACATACCGTTCTACAAAGGGGAAGAGAGAGTTACAATAGTTAATCAATCATTAATATTTGCGACTTTTGGCAATCCATCACTCTTGTTAGCTGTGGGAGACACCTTGGCCGCTTTAATTTCAAATAATACAGATATTCGATCGAGGAATTCTTTACGATGAATGCAGCGAGCAGAGAACGAGCGCCCAGCGCTCAAGAGACTTTTACCCAGATGGCGCAGACGGCAGGTCTGCGGTCACGGGTGCTGGTGACGATCGGGCTATTAATCTTGGCTCGTTTGGGGGTGTACATACCTTTACCAGGTATTGATAGACTGCGTTTTGCCGAAAGCTTAAAAAGCAACCAGGCGATCGGCTTCTTAGATATCTTTTCTGGTGGGGGGATTTCGGCAGTAGGAGTATTTGCCCTGGGTATTTTGCCCTACATTAACGCCTCGATCATTATTCAATTGCTGACCACTGCCTTGCCAGCTTTAGAAAAGCTGCAAAAAGAAGAAGGCGAAGCTGGTCGTCGGAAAATTTCCCAGATTACTCGCTACGTGGCCTTGGGTTGGGGCATTATCCAAAGTGTTGGAATTGCATTTTGGTTGAATAATTTTGTGATTACCCCTAGTCCATTGTTCGTTCCTAGCACCGCGATCGCTTTGATAGCTGGTTCGATGTTCATCATGTGGATTTCGGAATTAATTACCGAGCGGGGCATTGGTAACGGAGCATCGCTGCTGATCTTCATTAACATCGTGGCAGTTTTTCCTAAGTCTTTGGTGGATACTTTTGACCAAGCTAAAACCGGTGGCAACCAAGTACTTATTAATGTCTTGATTTTGCTGGCAGTATTTTTGGTGACGATCGTTTGTATCGTATTTATTCAAGAAGGATCACGTCAGATCCCAATTATTTCAGCCAAGCGTCAGGTTGGTCGGCGACTATATCGGGAACGCACCAGCTATTTGCCCCTGCGCTTGATTCAGGGTGGTGTGATGCCAATCATTTTTGCTTCTTCGGTAATGGCTCTGCCTCAAGGTTTGTCTGGTTTTACCAGACCTGCTGAAGGAGCGACTCCAAATCAGTTCATGAGCGCTCTGCATACTGGTGCCAATGCTGTATCTACTGCTATGAACCCGGAAGGCCCTACTCCCTGGATCTACTTGGGTGTATACATGGTTTTGATTATTTTCTTTAGCTACTTCTATTCTACTTTGGTGGTTAACCCCATCGACATGGCACAGAACCTAAAAAAAATGGGTGCTAGTATCCCTGGTATTCGGCCTGGTCAAGCTACTAGTAAGTACATCGAAGGAGTATTGAATCGCCTGACTATCTTGGGTGCTTGCTTTTTAGGTGCCGTGGCAATTATCCCCGGTATTATTGAATCTGCTTTGCATATCACCACTTTTAGGGGTTTTGGTGCTACCTCCTTGCTAATTTTAGTAGGGGTGGCGATCGAGACTGCCAAACAAATTCAAACCTACGTCATCTCTCAACGCTATGAGGGCATGGTGAAACAGTAAAAGGTGAAACAGAAACAACATAAGAGCAACATTGGAGCGCAACGTAACTTGACCAGACTAATTTTCATCGGCGCACCGGGCGCTGGCAAAGGAACTCAGGCCGCCATTTTGGCCGAACACTTTCATATTCCTCACATTTCTACTGGCGATATTCTACGGGCGGCGGTCAAAGACCAGACCGAACTAGGACTTAAAGCCAAAGCATATATGGATGCTGGAGACTTGGTGCCCGATTCTTTGATTTTGGATTTAATCCGCGATCGGCTGGCTCAGTCTGATGCGGCCATCGGTTGGATTTTGGATGGCTTTCCTCGGAATGTGGCTCAGGCCGAGTTCTTAGACAAGCTGCTCGTGGAGATCAACCAAGATGACTATGTGGGCTTAGAGCTGTTTGTACCAGATGATACTTTGGTCGAACGCTTGATGCTGCGGGGACGCGCCGATGATAATGCGGATACCATTCGTCATCGTTTAGGGGTTTATCATCAGCAAACTTCGCCTCTAACAGCGTTTTACAAGAACCAACAGCGTCTGCGCCAAGTCAATGGCCATCAGGAGCTAGAGGTAGTCGCTAAAGACCTGCAAGCTGCTTTGGCTTAAGATAAATTAGAAGTTGGCCGTCATCTGAAGACAGATGATGGCTAATTTTGCTACAATACATCAGGTAGAAATACCGATAGCAGTCAACTTTGTTAAATTTAGAGGTATTCAAAGCTTGTCTAAACAAGACTTGATCGAAATGGAAGGTACTGTGACAGAGTCACTGCCCAATGCAATGTTCCGAGTAGATCTGGACAATGGCTTTAACGTGCTGGCGCATATTTCTGGCAAGATTCGCCGGAATTACATCAAAATTTTGGAGGGCGATCGAGTTAAGTGCGAACTAACTCCTTACGATCTCAGTAAGGGGCGCATCACTTACCGTCTCAAAAATCAGCGTGGTCGCTAGTAACTGATATTAGATCTTGATTCTTACCAAGATCTATAGTATTCTCAGAGATCGGCACAGTTGGTGATTCACCAGCTTGGTCGTCGCGCCGAGCAGATGTGGCGGAATTGGTATACGCGCACGCTTGAGGTGCGTGTGGTCCTAGACCTTGCGAGTTCGAGTCTCGCTATCTGCATCGCACTAGCAAGTTCCGGTAGCTTTCTTTATTATTAAGAGGCTACCGGAATTTGTTTTTTAAAGAATATTTTGATTACTAGCTCGATCGAACAAAAATGGCACCGTCTAGATACTGTCTGGTCTAGTAATTCCCTCGAAGTCCAGTCAGGACTTCCTCACTATCAGTTACCACCAGCTTGGCAGTTGTTGCTGTTGGGTGATGGTTCGCCAACTCGGCATTTGCAATTGTTGACTGGCGAAGCCACTGAAGTAGATGTGTTGGATATGTCGGTGGTAGGGATGATTGATGATGGTGCGCCGATCGAGTTGCAAGAAGTGCCGGGGCCAAGGTTAAGACGACAGGTATGGTTAAAGACTGCTTCAGGGCAAAGATTGGCCTATGCGGCTTCTTGGTGGAACGCTGAGCATGTGGATGAATATTTACAAAACCGCAGTCTGCCGATTTGGGCGAGTTTGGCTCGGTTACGCACGGAGTTACATCGAGATGTGCGAGGTATTTACTGTGGCACTTCCCCAGCTTTGAGTGAGGGCTTTGGTGAATCAGGAATTCTTTGGGGTCGCCATTATTTGTTTTGGCACCAGGGTAAGCCCCTGACCTTGATCTACGAGGTGTTTTCGCCTTATCTACAGCGGTATTTAGGAAAACTGTGACATTTGAGGCGGTCTTTAACGTTCCCGTTCACCCGCTGCTAGAAGCTTTTCAGGATTATCGGCTCAATTCGGTCGGTGTGCAACGGGTTTGTTAGACCGTGCCTACTTTAACAAGTTCGACATGACCACCCTCAAAAACTTGTACTGTTAGCTGATAGCCTTCCATTAGTGACATCCCAACGAGTGGTTCAGAATCAGCTTCATCGATCGGGATTGTCAGCATATTTCCATCCCAAACTAAAACTGCTTCATAGACATCAAAAACGCATTCAGTGCCATCGCCCAGAACAGCTCGGCCTCGTCTTTTCCACTCCAGCTTCAACTCAGAAATTAAATCTGGGGGCAGTGACAGCCAGCCATTGAACCCGGTATCGACGATCGCATCTTGTGTAAAAATCTTTCCATCAGAGCTACACATTGAAAGTGCAATAATCGGCTCAAAGTCCGCATTGACAAATCCGGTAATCATACGGCTCTCTTCGTGCGTCCGCCAAATCGACGAACATGGCGGGAACCAATACGGACAATCCAGATTTGAGCGTTAGGGTTACTGGCTTCAAGGCGATCACAAGCAGCGATTTCACTGGCATCGACTTCAAAGGCTCCAGTTTCAAGATCGATCGCCACAATCTTGCCGTGATTGCCTTGCTCGACTTTTGATCGCACCTGCGCCTCATAGATTTCATCGCCCCGCTGGGCAAACTCTTCTTTACTATATCGGGGTTGTCGAACTGCCATGGGATTGGCCTCACTGCTACTTAATGATTCCATTTTAGCTTGTGGCAGACGATCACTTCAGTTGAAATGCTGGATAAAGCAGTAAATCTGGTACATCTTGCCAACTTTGTTGCAGCAAATCTAAAAGCTGACTGGATACACCGCATAAACCAGAAAGTTGATTGAATTCTTGAGAAGTAGTGATGAAAGCTTCCAATCGCGCTAAGATTCGCTGACGAATGGTAGAAATCCCAAAATCTAAATCTTTTGATAAAGCATCGTCAAAATGCCGCGTCAATGTATACAAAAGCCAAAAGTATTGACCAAAGCCGTTTCAAAGACCCGATCTTCTTCTGCTATTGGACAATTCTGAACCAGAACAGCGCGATAGGTACTTTCCATTTGTTGAACTATAGCATTTGGCAATCGGTTAGAGCACCAGCAGCTAGGAAACATCATTCTGCCATAAGCAGCATCAATGAGAGCATGACCAAAAAAACCTGTTTCAAAGTCAATTAATCGCAACTCTTCACCCGTATTTAAAACGTTATCAGGACAAGCATCGGCATGGATATATGCTAAAAATTCACCTGGACTACTCACTGTTTCAGCGATGGCTTCTAAGTCACGCAGGCAATTACTGTCAAACTGAATTCCCAAGCTTTCTAGCCTGGACTGATGCTTTGGAATATTTATAGTAGCCCTCATTGGTTTTGCACTTGGTGCGATCGTCTTATAAAGCCCCTCGAAAGCCGTTGCTTTACCCAAGGTATCGGCATGGAGTTGACCCAAACATGTTGCATATTCAAGTAATGCCCACTCTGCTTCTGCAATATCGTTGCCCAGCAGCGGTTCTACTAGACGATCTCGATGTTTCACGTCCTCTAGAATAATGAATCCTAAATGATGATCGGCACCATAAAAGTGAGGACTATGCTTGGACTTGCTGGGTAATGTGTTCAAGAACTGTGAACCCACCCAATCATTAAAAAATCGCCTCATGTCCTCAGAGTTAGCTTCATCGGGATCGTAAGTTTCTGTCTCGACTTTTTTCAAGATGAAGCTTGAGGGTAAGCCATCCACTGGATTGACGCGGCATCGCAGCAATAGATTACGTCTTCCTTTTTCCGTCAAGCGTTCGATCTTATTGATGTAAATTTGATTTCCCAGTGTTGTTGATAGAATTCCTTCAGCCGAAATACAAAGAGGATCAAAGGCTTCTGGGGCCTCGAACTTATTAGATTCCATCATTAAACTTCATTTTGATGTGACGTAAATACTACTGAAATTAAGCGGTCTAACGATCAAGTTGAACCGCACCAGATCAACCAGCACCCTGTTAACTACAGTTGACAGTGCGGTTAACCTTTACTAGAATTTTTCTTGTGTCGGTTCGAACGGTTTGTTAGTGTGACAGGCTAAAATTTTAGCACAT
>JANOXZ010000047.1:0-6581 GCA_031418695.1 Synechococcales cyanobacterium VAR_35_metabat_10 | reverse complement strand
AAAGACACCAAAGCGGGTAGCAGAAGCGATGCGCTTTTTGACTAGTGGCTACAATCAGTCCTTAGATGACATTATTAATGGCGCTATTTTTGATGAGGGTCATAATTAGATGGTGCTAGTGCGTGATATTACGTTCTTTAGTCTCTGTGAACACCACATGCTGCCATTTATGGGTCGTGCCCATGTAGCTTACATACCCAACCAAAAGGTGGTGGGTTTGAGTAAGTTGGCACGAATTGTAGAGATGTATTCTCGTCGCTTACAGGTGCAGGAACGTTTGACCCGTCAGGTAGCTGAGGCTTTAGATAAGGTGCTAGAACCTCGTGGGGTAGCAGTGGTGATGGAGGCTTCCCACATGTGTATGGTGATGCGTGGGGTGCAGAAGCCCGGTTCTTGGACAGTGACTAGTGCGATGGTTGGGGCTTTTCAAGATGACCAAAAAACTCGCGAAGAGTTCTTAAATCTAATTCGCCATCAGCCTGCTTTCTTTGCTTAATTGATTTTTTGCTAAAATGCTCTCTGAATCTTGGTTCAGGGAGCATTTTTTGTACGTTGAATCAATCCAAAGTGAATTCCTGCAAACGTATTTTGAGATGATTTATTTTGATCGACGTAATTTTTATGAAGTCTGGCTAAATTGTAATGCTCCGATTCATAGTCTTCGATTAGTTTTACGACTAATTGAAACAGAGTAGTTTCTTCTGGAGTGCGCAGATTTTTATTGACCAACAGGCTCTCTGCCACCGCAAGGAACTGTCGGTATTCGATTTCAGTTTCAATTACTTTCGGGCTAATATTGACTTCGGCCCAAAGTTGTAAATAGTTATTATGATCAATAGTGAGGGTCATTTTTCCACTGCTCCTTATCATATTCAGCGTGAGTCAAAAAATACTTGTAGTAGATTACTTGTTCTTCGTAATCGATCGAAGCAATTAAACAGTATTTGTTACCCTTGATATTAAAGACTGTAAGGTTGCTCACGGCTTCGGCATCGCGATATACTGACTGTACATCAATTAGATTCTGCCATTCGGCTGTTCTCACACGGAAATGATGATCGAATACTTGTTGCCATTGACACAACTCAGCGAATCATCATGAAAGTCATTGAACACACCGACCAGTCTCTGCAAATCGCAGATCAAAACCGCCAATGCGTTTGGGGCTTACTATTTACCGTCCCTTTTCTGTTAACTGGTCTAGGTCTGGCTCTGGCCACAGCCAAAATCGTCACACTGGAATGTCAGCGCTTAGATTCCACTCAAATTATTTGTCAACGCACCGTTACCGGCATCTTGGGCACCACCACCGACAAAATCCCTGGCCAACTGCAAACAGCCACCGTAGTTAAAGCTGGTGGAAATGGTGTGGTACTGGGCACCACAACTGGCAAAGTGGAACTGGCTCCCTATCATGGTTTTGTCACAAACAAGCATCAAGAAACCACCGATCAATTAAATGCCTTTCTGAAAGATCCTCAACAAGCCACTATTCGAGTTGAACAAGATGATCGACTGGGGAATTCTTTGTTTTTTGGCAATTTTTTACTGGGTAGCCTAGGTATTGCGATCCTTTCTTTAAGAATTCCGTTGAAAATGAACTGTAGGTTTGATCGGCCTAGCGATCAAGTCACCATCACCAAACAATATTTGTATGGAGAACGCCAGACGATATTGCCCCTCTCAACAATTCAGCAAGCTCAAATTAGCAGATGTTTTTTCTATCTCAGTGTCGATAAGAGTAATGCCTATGGTCTAAATCTAATTCAGAATAATGGTAAAAAAATCTCTTTATCTGTGCCCAGTCAGGATTTAGAACGATATCAAGAAATTGCTGATACCACCAATCATTTTTTTGGGCACCTCAGCTCACTAACTTAAGAATTTACTTTTAAGTTATACTGAGAGTGTCGTTTTCTGGGTTTGAAAAGAGAAGAGTACTTGTTTTCTTTGCAAACAACAGAGTTAGTAGCCCTGACAAATTATCCAATGACAAAGTTATTTCAGCCATTTACTTCAATAGTTTTACTGGGCACAAGTGGAGCTATTGCTTTGGTACAAACAGCAACAGCCAAAACCCCAGTAGAAATCAATAGCACTGCCAAAGCAATGACAGTAATGATTTCTGGCCAAAATGACCAAGGCACAGGCGTAATTGTGCAACACCAAGGCAAAGTTTATACCCTGTTGACCGCTGCCCATGTTCTGAAAAATGAAGATTTCAAAAACAAATATCAGATCACAACCTCAGATAATCGCCAATACCAATTAATTCCTGGCTCTATCCGTAAAGTTGATGGTGACATTGATTTAGCGATCGGCAAATTTACAGCCACTACCAATTACCCCGTGGCTAAACTAGGCAACTCTAAGCTCCTCAGCGGTGGCACCGAAATTTATGTAGGTGGCTTTCCGGCAGCAACCGAGACAATCACCGAATCGGTATTTGTCTTTAGAAAAGGTGAGGTTTCAGCTAGTAGCAGCAAAGTTTTTGCCGGTGGGTACTCACTGATTTACAGTAACGACACCTTGTCGGGCATGAGCGGTGGACCAGTTTTAAATAGCGAAGGAGAGCTGGTGGCCATTCATGGCAAAGGCGATCGGGAGCAGAGTAGTAGTGGAGCAATGGGAGCCAAAACCGGCTTTAACTTGGGCATCCCGATTGATCGCTTTCTGCCCTTAGCCAAAAAAATTGGCCTGAACCTAGATCCCCCTATTGCAACGCAACCAGCCAAGCCATCCCCAGCCGATGACTATTTGGCCGCAGGCTTGGAAAAAGAACGTAAAAATGACTACCAGGGTGCCTTGATCGAATACGACCGGGCGATCGAAGCCAATCCTCGTTATGCCGATGCTTACATGGGCAGAGGGTTTGCTAACTACAAATTGGGCGAACGCTCTCCCGCACTCACCGATTTCAACACAGCCATTGCCCTCAACCCCAAGTTAGCCCGAGCATACGTGAATCGTGGCAATATGCGATTAGAGTCTAAAGACTGGAAATACGCCATCATGGATTACGACAAAGCGATAGAAATCGATGCAAACTCTGTGGAGGCTTACATTGGCAGAGGAGTGGCCAGAGAATCGTGGTTTAACTCTCCTGTCGGAGGAATGGTAGATTTAAACATGGCGCTCATTATTGATCCTCGATCGCTACGGGCTTATCACCACCGAGCGGATGCCCGCCTGAGTAACCTTGAATTTAAAGGAGCGATCGCTGATTACGATAAAGCGCTGAGTCTTTCTAAAGTCAAATCAGCCTCAGATTATACTGGACGGGGGTTAGCGAAGTCAGGACTGAAAGACTATGTGGGAGCGATCGCTGACTACAATATTTCATTGGGAATTGATCCCAATAGAGCCAAAACTTATTACGATCGAGGGATATCTAAATACGAACTAAACGATAAAAGTGGTGCTATTAAAGATCTCCAGCAGGCATATAAACTATTAGTTTCCAAAGAAAAAGGCAAGTCTTCTGAAGCCAATAAAATCATTCGTCGTCTCAAAGAATGGGGCGCTGATGTGTCTTGAGTAACCAATATTCTCACAATCCAGATGATAGCATCGGGCCAATAATCAATTTGGAACAATATCTTGCCATAACTCGGCGGTAGTAAATCGAGAGAGATGTCCTATGTTGGTTGTCGCAATTACAATATCTGAAAATCCTAGAGTTATTGCTTGGGCAACAAGAATCATGTCACCATCGATCGTTTTATCACCTGCTGTGGGTTGTCCCTGCTGACGAGCTTGTGCCCAAAGCCTTGCAGCTTGGCGCATGGTAGCGGTTGTAAGTGGTAAATATTCAATTAATTTGGCTAGGTCATCAAGTCGAGCAATACCTTTAGTTTTGTTGGCACGCAGCAATTCTCGACGAACTTCATAGTCCGAGATTTCAGGGATGATCACTCGATTTCCTGCTGTTATGTGAGCTTGCAGCCATTGCATACAGGCTAAACTTTCTGGAGACTGCTTAGGATTAGTGATGAGGCCGAGAGGTCCAGAATCTAAAATTATGGCTCGATTCACCAGCTTATACCTTTGAGTTCGGGTGGAAATAGCTGGCGATCGGATAGACGATCTTCATCCAGAGCATTAATTAGATACTGACCCGTTTCTTTCTGCTCTTCTTCGTCTTCGTCATCAATCCAAGATTGAAGCATAGCCACTGCGGCAGTTTGCTTTTGTCGAGATAACACAGATTGGGTCAAAAGTTGGATAGTCATAATTTCGATCGAGATCTGTTGCTGATCAGCTTCTTGCAAAAGATATTGCTCTAGTTCTGGAGGTAGGTTGAGGGTTAGGGTCATGGTTTTCTGAGCGATAAGCATAATTGTATTTTAACTTATGGGGTTGAAGCATAAATTGGGACTCACCAACAACAGTGTCAGAATCCAGCCAATCCAGATGATAATAGGGGAGCTTTTGTGGAGAGGAACCCAATGAGTAACCAAGATTCCAAGTCTGTCACAGTTAACCCTGAAAGTGCCAGTGCAGCGATCGAACACCAGAACGTGCCCCAAGAGCACCGTGGACTCCACGATTTTCTATATAGCTCCAGTGATGAACATGGAGCTGAGACAGCTCCGGAAGTTGCCACAATCACCGCTGAGGCCAATACTCCTATAGAGGATTGGTGCAACGCAGCTCAGAATGCCAAAGTTGCTGGGGTCTATGCCGTACTCAACAGCAGCCAGCAAACCCAATATATTGGTTACTCTCGCAACGTCAGCCTCTCCCTCCGCAGCCACCTCACCGCCCATGGAGCGGAGGTCTGTGCTTTAGTGCGGGTGCAGCCCTTTAAGTTTCCTAAGCGCGAGGAAATGGAGCAACTGCGCGATCGATGGATCACCGAACTACCCAGTCCCCCACCAGGCAACACTGATGGCAGCGCCGACTGGGCTAGCACTGTGCGCGATGCCGCTGCTCAAGTAATGAGTGAAGCCGATCGGGCAATCTACGAAGAAAAGAAACTGAAGTTGCGCAAGGCCATGGCCGATGGCTCTTTGCACAAAGAAGAATCAGCCGCATCTCAAGATTTAGCCGCTAAGATTCAGGATGATAATTGGAGTGCGGTAATTAGTGAGCAAACCAAAGAAACACATTAATTCATAGAGATTTCTTATTCTTCAAAGCGACAATAAATACTATGTTTTAGTGGGCATTTCTTGTTCTTAATATTATTTCCGTTCAGCCAAAGCCCATAGTATAAATCACCAAAACCTGTTAAAGACTGAATATCACTAATTTGATTATTGCTCAGAAGTAAAACATTCAGGTTTTGCAATTTAGCTAGAGGCTTTACATCAACAATTAAATTATTATTCAAGTTCAGCCCAATTAATTTAATCATTCCAGCTAAGGGCTTTACATCTATAATTTGATTTCTATCTAGCGTAAGACCATTCAGTTCTTTTAATTCAGTTAAAGGTTGTAAATCACTGATTTGATTGCTCCCTAATGCAAGTGAGGTTAACTTTGTCAATCCAGATAAAGGCTTTAAATTGCTAATTCTGTTACCAGAAAGAAACAAGTTGGTTAAGTTACTCAAATTGCTTATTGGCTGAATATCACTGATACCACCATTGCCATCTAACCAAAGATTTGTTAACATTTTCAAGTTTGCCAATGGCTGAATATTATTGATTTGATTACCTTTAAGATAAAGGATAGTAAGATTACTTAATCCAGCTAACCTCTGAATATCAGAAACTTGATTATCAATCAAGTAAAGATCAGATAGATTGCTTAGATTGGACAACGGTGAAATGTCACTAATTTTATTGCTATTAAGTTCCAATCGTTGTAAACCATTCAGGTTAGACAATGGACTTAGATCCACAATTCTGTTCTGACCTAAAGAAAGATTAGTTAACTTATTTAGATTAGTTAAAGGCTTTAGATCACTAACTTGATTACTCCAAAGAGAAAGATGATTTAATCTACTGAGACTAGCTAACGGCGAAACATCAATGAGCTTATTTTCACCGAGTTCGATTTTTGTTAAATTAGTCAGAGCTGCTAATGAACTGACATCACTAATTTGATTGTTGTTCAGACTAAGATTGACTAAATTAGTTAGCCCAGATAAAGGGCGCAAATCGCTGATATTTTGGCTTTCGATCGATAGCTCAGTCAATTTAGTAAAGCTGGCAAAAGGGCGAATATCACTAATTCTAGCGCCGTAATTTCTAATCTTAAGTTCAGTGAGACTCTTTAATTTAGCATCAGCTTTCTGGCAATTTTTGTTACCTGCCTCTGTCAGCAATACCTCGATCGTTTTTCTAGTCGTTGCGGGTAAAGATTTTTTTTGCTGGCACCATTGAGTGAAAGATTTAACCTTAGTCGCTGGAGAAGAAACGGCTGTTGCTGATAATAAAGGCAAAAGGCTGACGGAAACTAGTCCAGTGATTGCAGCAAATTTAATACTTCTTGCTGTAGTTTAGACTATTTATCGTCATTTGAGTCACATAGAAATATTACACAAGTGGTCAGACTTGAAGCTTGACCACTTGTGGTGGAAGCTGGGAATTACAACCAACACAGCGCCACAATGAATAGCTTCCAAGATATCC
>JANOXZ010000046.1:0-33165 GCA_031418695.1 Synechococcales cyanobacterium VAR_35_metabat_10 | reverse complement strand
CTTGCGGCACCAGCAAGCACCGGCAGCAATCCAGCTAACAATGCAGGCCAGAACTTTTCATCGGCACCATTGGGAGGCGCACTGGTGATCACAGGAGGAGCCACTGGCTGAGGAGCTACTGCTACTGAATTAGATAGCGATTTTCCAATTATTGAATTCAACATGGCAGGGTCAACAATAGGAGGACTCATATAAGGAGGGTAAGGGTATAGAGCACCAATGGGAAACTTAGGAGCACTAACTTCGGGTTGAAAATCTTTGCCACTAACAGCACCAATAATGTCTGGCACTATACCGATCGCCGCCGAAATCACATCAGTCCAAAATTTTTCTTGATCGACAGGTTTGGTGCTGGCTGTCTGAAAATCTTTACCACTAACAGCATTGTAGATGGCCGGAAGGGCACTAACAGCGGCTCCGATAACTACCCCCCAGAACTTACCATCAGCAATTGGTGCAACCCCATTACCATTAGTCTGAAAGTCTTTGCTATTCATGGTTTGATAAATAGTAGGAACTAACTGAAGAGATGCGGCCATCACATCACCATAGTACTTAGCATCTGCTTCGGTTAAAGGGCGATTTAGGGTAGGGGTTTGAATGTTAGACATGATTGATTCTCCGGTGGTTTGAGTGTTAATTAGATTGAGTGATTTGGTGGGAGTGTTTGCTGCCACCATTTCTTTAAGGGTGATAAATTGCTTGGTTTTAAGACCGAGCGCATTAACAGGTTCGTACAACACAGGGACTTGTTGGAATCTGAGCGTTGCGAGGTTAGCTGAGACCAGATCGAATAGTTGACTACTCGATACCGGAGCACCTAACTTTTTAATTACCTCTAACAAGCAATAGGTAAAGGCAGAGTTGCCTTGGGTTTGAGACGAACTCGCTGAAGCTGTTTGGTCAGCTCGGCAGGCAGTGATCAGCAGCCCATTTATTTCAGGCTCTGCTGACTTTGATAACGATGGATTCACATCCATGACCTTACCGAATCCAAGTCCTGACCCAGGCGATGAGGTTACTACAGAACATCCAAATTGCTTGACAGCAATTGTCGATTGCTCCGCTGCAAAGGTTTTAGCAAACTCTTCACCAGGTGGGAACCAATTTTTGATTCTGGTGGTTTCAACGGGTTGGCCCGATTCTCCTTCAGCCATCAGCTCAGTGAGAAACTTCTTTTCCATGCCACCAGCGTGGCAACAGTCCAGAATTACGGTCAGAATGCCGGATGGCAAGCTTTGCGTCGTTTGAGTCAGTTCCGTATCAAACATAAATCCGTCATGCAGGCACATACACTCGCGCAGCATTCCATCTTTTTCAGTGCGATACCCATGTCCGCTAAAGTAGAAAACTAACCGATCATTTTGACTCAGAGCGGTTTGGTCGGCAAAAAGCCATTTCAAACCTGCTGTGATATTGGCGATCGTGGCTTGTTCGTTGGTGTATGTAGCAATTTCCTCAAAACCATAGGGTGCCGACTGTAATAGTGCGGTGATGGCTTGAGCGTCTCTAATGCAACTGGGCAGGTCGTTCCCAGCTCCGGGGTAATCGTCAATTCCAACTATCAATGCTTTTTGCTTGATTTTTGGGACAACGGCTTGTTGTTCAACGTTAAGAGTCGTCACGGGCACCTCGCCAAACTATTACAAAACTTGTTGTGTAAGTTGTTTGCATTGATATTCCTCCTGATTTAAATAGAGCACATTAAGCTGTTTACTTAAATGTGTTGTCGCAAGTTCAACTTGTTTGAACCTGATGTATTCATTAAATTCCACTCATATCTGAGTTCTAACCTGGGAATAACTGACTTGTGACGGATCTGATGACTGACTTGCAACAAGTTTGTATTATGTGTTACTACTTGTGACTGGAATATCGTGTAGAATCAGGAAAATGCAAGATAAATCTGTATTTAAGTGCAAATTTATCTTCATTCTACAAAATACATCGTAGATCAAGGAGAAATTTGATTATGAGTTTATACCAAGAGCAATTCGACGTGGTTTTCGAAAAAGAATGGGAGGAGCATGTTCCGGATAATGTGAATCTTGATAGGGAAACTGCTCGTCCAACAATGATAGAACTTAATAAAAAAATAAGTCAGCTTATTGCAAAATCATGGCTTTACAAAAGTGATCCAGAAGGCGAGAGAATTAGAAATGTACTTGTCGGTAATCTTCTCAAAACAACAGCAGAAAAATCCAAGGAGATAGTAGAATTCTTCAAAAATAACTATGATATTGACATGGAAAATATTGGAGGAGTTTTCCCGATTGAAAGTGTGGAAGTAGACTGGGATACTTTCTATGGAAGTCTTTCAGAGAAGGGCAAAAAGTACATTCTACCTTACCCACCCCGACCTACTGAAGTTACTGATGAGCAATTGGAACAATGGATTAATGATACGAGTAACAATTTTCCAAGTACACCTTATATTCCGTTGACTTTCTTTTAGTAGGATAAGGTAGATGTTTTAAACATTTATTTGCAGCCTGACATCCTAGCTAACAAGATATTATGCTAACACTAGGTGATCACCTAGTGTTATGGCTCCCCTTACATAATAGATAATTTAATGCTAAATAAGCCCAAGATTAACGGTTGTTATCGAGTTGAAATCATTGAGTCGGAAGGTACTTTTCTCCTATCCGAGAGAGATTCTTTTGTTCTAACTGATCCCTTATATCAACAATTAGTCCCTTTACTTAATGGCCAACATACTGTAGATGAAATTGTTGATGCAGTTATTTCCCATTTACCACTGGGAAGAGCATCCAATGAGGAGTTGATTGCTGCTAATGCCCAAGTTTACTACGCCTTGATGCAGATGGAGCAAAAAGGCTACATTGTAGAGAGTGATGATGAATTACCATCTTCCCTAACAGTCTTTTGTGAGACTATTGATATTTGTCCAAAGAAAGCATATAAAAGGCTGCAAACCGTTAAAGTTTGTGTAACTACTTTCGGCTCAGTTACTAGCTCGGAATTTATCCAAAGTTTAGAATCGCTGCATATCCAGGTGGCTGAGGATGGAGATATTGATGCGGTTTTGACTGATGACTACCTTCAAACAGGTTTAGATAGTTTTAATCAAAATGCGTTGCTGTCAAAACGCCCCTGGATGCTGATAAAACCGGTGGGGACAATTACCTGGATTGGTCCGATATTTTATCCCGGCAAAACTGGTTGTTGGGAATGTTTAGCTCAGCGCTTAAGGGCAAACCGACCCGTTGAAGCATTTATCCAAAGACGTAAGGGCAACACTATTCCTTTAGCGGTTCCTCTGGCTTTACTTCCTACCATATCTCAAGCTACCCAAGGACTCGCCGCCACGGAGATAGCTAAATGGATTATCCAGGAAGAAAATAAACAGCTAGAAGGAGTTTTAGTAACCCTCGATACCCTTTCCTTACAAGTCCAAAAACACACTCTAGTAAAGCGACCTCAGTGCCCTTGTTGTGGATCGCTAGAATTAAATTCAAAGCCCATGCCAATTATTTTGGGGAACCGCAAGAAAACTTTCACCACAGATGGAGGACATCGTTATGTTGCTCCGGAAGAAACCTTGAAAAGATATCAACACCATATTAGTCCTATTACCGGAGTCGTTCGGCAACTAGTACCACTATCCCTGGGATCAAATGGTTTGACTAATACTTATGGAGCTAAGCATCACTTTGTATCGTTGTTAGATGATTTAGATACATTGCGTCAAAATGTTGGAGGTAGAAGTGCTGGCAAAGGAAAAACTGACATTCAAGCTAAAGTAAGCGGATTGGGTGAAGCCATTGAAAGATATTCGGGCGTATTTCAGGGAGATGAAAGCAGACGGATAGGCAGTTACCAGCATTTAGAGAACCAAGTAATTCATCCTAATACCTGTTTGAATTTTAGCGCAGAACAGTATAAAAATCGCCAAGAATGGAATGCCAGTTGTCCTAGCTTTTTCCAACGAGTTCCAAAGATTTTTGATGAGGAAAGAGAAATTGAATGGACACCTGTTTGGTCTCTAACCCACCAAGACTTCAAATATCTACCTACGGCCTATTGCTACTATGGCTATCCGCAACTTCCAAAGCCAGATTGTTGGGCTGACTCTAATGGCTGTGCTGCTGGAAACACTCTGGAAGAGGCAATTTTGCAAGGTTTTATGGAAGTAGTAGAACGGGATAGTATTGCTTTGTGGTGGTATAATCGTATTAGTAGATCTGGTGTAAATTTAGAAAGCTTTGATGATCCTTATTTTCAAGCTATTCAAGATTATTATCACAAGATTCAGCGAGATATTTGGGTTCTGGATATTACCAGCGATCTGAACATTCCGGTTTTTGTTGCTATTTCCCAAAGAACAGATCGAGAGGTGGCAGACATCATTTTCGGCTTCGGTGCCCATTTTGATCCAAAGATTGCTATTCTTAGAGCTATAACAGAGGTCAATCAGTCACTTCCTTCGGTTTTATCTGCCAACCTAGATGGCAGCACCCGATATTCTTCCTCAGCAGATCGGCTAGCGATCAACTGGTGGAAAACGGCAACAATAGCTAATCAGTCTTATTTAACGCCTAATAAAGATACTCCTCCAAAAGTATTTTCTGATTATTCACAATTGTGGAGTGATAATCTACGGGAAGATGTGATGACCTGTCAACAAATTATCGAAAAAAATGGGATGGAGATGCTGGTTTTGGATCAGACTCGTCCCGATATCGGAATGAAGGTTGTTAAAGTAATTATTCCCGGAATGCGTCTTCATGTGAGACGGTTAAAACCTGGACGACTCTATGATGTGCCAGTTCAACTAGAGTGGTTAGAAAAGCCCCTAAAGGAATCTCAGCTTAATGCTTTTCCTATGTGGATGTGACAGAGCGATTTTCAATTCAGCACTTGTATGGAGGATATCTAATGTTTAAGGGTTTTCAAATCATTGACGCTGATGCCCATGTTCTGGAACCTAACGATATGTGGGAAAAGTATCTCGAACCTGCTTTTAAAGACTATGCCTTGTCGCCAGATCTGAAAGTTAATGGGGAAGAGATTTTTTTTAGATATTCTGATAAATTGCGAGATGAAGTAGCGATAAAAGTCGTTCAAGATCGTCCCCTGTCTGTATCGCATCAGTTCGACTCAGAATCACAGGTCAGAGAAATGAAAAAGATGGGGATCGATATTGCCTTTCTTTACCCCAGCATCGGATTATGGATCTTGGCGATCGATACAATGACACCGCAACTGGCAGGAGCATTCACTCGTGCCTATAACAATTGGTTGCAAGATTTTTGCGACTACGATCCACAAATCTTAAAAGGGATTGGCGCAATCAACCTACATGCTCCCGAAGAGATGGTACCGGAATTACAGCGGATTGCCAAGTTTGGTTGGAATGCCGTCGTTGTTCGTCCCAATCCGATTAAAGGCCGATTATTGAGCGACCCCAGCTATGAGCCTTTTTGGGGTGAGTGTGAGCGATTAGGAATAGCAGTTAGTATCCATGAGGGCACCCATTGTCGATTACCATCAACTGGTGCCGATCGCTTTCGCTCCCGTTTTGCTATGCACGCCTGTTCCCATCCTATGGAACAAATGATGGCTATATTGGCATTGATTGAAGGTGGAGTGTTGGAGCGTTACCCAACACTCAGGGTGAGCTTTCTAGAGGCTGGTTGCGGTTGGCTTCCTTACTGGCTATGGCGGCTAGATGAAGAATATAAAAATCTAGACTGGGATATTCAAAAAAATGTCAAGATGAAGCCTTCCGAATATTTCCAGCGCCAGTGTTTTATCTCGATCGAGCCAGATGAACCTTGCATTCAACAAGTAATCGATTGTATTGGTTCAGATAATTTGCTTTTTGGTTCTGATTATCCTCACGTTGATCATGGATCAGATATTATAGAGAAGGCTGTTGCACTACAGGAGTATCTACCAAAAAGCATAGTCCAGAAGCTACTATGGGATAATTCTGTACGTTTCTACGGACTAACATAAATCAAAGTAAACATTTTTGGAACTTGAAAATGGATATCTCAGGTTATCAAGTTAGAGAATTACTACATGAGAGCAATAACTCATTGGTCTATCGTGCCGATATTCAGGCAGACAAGCAATCTGTAATCCTCAAAGTCCTCAAGCAAGATTATCCATCCCCGCAAAGAATCGCCGAGTTTCGACGAGAATATGAAATAACTAAGAAGCTCACTATTACTGGTGTTGTAAATGCTTATAGATTAGAATATGACCAGTTACGATGGATGATTGTTTTAGAGGATTTTGGTGGTGAATCCCTTCAACAATTGATGCTTAAGCTACAGTTAACCTTAGCTGATTTTCTATCGTTAGCGATCAAAATTGTTGACATTCTTCATCTGGTACATGAGCGAAAGATTATTCATAAAGATATTAACCCATCTAACATCATTTGGAATCAAACAACTGGTCAACTTAAACTAATTGATTTTGGCATCTCTTCAGAGCTATCGAGAGAAGATCTAGCTTTTGGTAGCCTCAGCCGCTTAGAAGGAACCCTAGCTTATATCTCTCCAGAGCAAACCGGACGGATGAATCGGGCAATTGATTATCGAACTGATTTTTACTCTTTAGGTATAACTTTCTATCAATTGCTGACTAATTTGCTGCCGTTCCCAACAAATGATGCGTTGGAGTTGGTACATTGCCATCTTGCCAAAAATCCCATCCCCCCTCATTGTATTAAACCAGACATTCCTTTGGTTGTTTCAGAAATCGTGCTAAAGCTCATGGCCAAAGATGTTGAAGATCGCTACCAATCAGGATATGGGCTTCAAGCAGATTTAGAAAAATGTCTTCACCAGTGGCAAACTTCCGGGGAAATTAAACCATTTCTACTGGGTCAGAATGATATTTCAAACAAATTTAAAATTCCGCAAAAGCTTTATGGGCGAGAGGTAGAAATTGCAACTTTGTTGGCTAGTTTTGAGCGAGTTAGTCAAGGAGTCAGCGAGATGATTTTGGTGACAGGATCTTCCGGCATGGGTAAATCAGCATTAGTTAAAGAAGTCCATCAGGCCATTACGGAGAAGGGTGGGTATTTTATCACTGGTAAATTTGATTTATTGCAAAGAGATATCCCGTATGCCTCATTAGTTCAATCCTTACGATCCTTAATTCAACAATTACTACAAGAAAGTGCAGATCAGATTGAAATTTGGCGCGATAGAATACTGGCTGCTCTTGGCTTAAATAGTCAACTAATTATTGATATTATTCCTGAGGTTGGATTAATTATCAGCTCACAACCTGCCGTACCAGAAATGGCTCTATTAGAGGCCAGAAATCGTTTCAACTTGGTTTTCCAAAACTTTATTCGAGTATTTGCCCAAAGAGAACATCCCTTAACTATTTTTTTAGATGATTTGCAATGGGCAGATATGGCTTCACTGCAAATTATCGAAGGCTTGATAACTACAATAGACAGCCAATATCTTTTATTTATTGGAGCTTATCGAGATAACGAAGTCGTTGCTAGCCATTCTCTATTACTGACACTTGATGAAATTATAAAAGGAGGAGCAAAGGTTAATCAGATTCATCCTACTGCTTTAGCTTGTGATGATATTACTCAGTTAATAGTTGATGCTTTTAACTGCTCAGTCAAGAGGGCCAGTGCATTATCAAAAATAGTCTTTGCTAAAACTCATGGCAATCCTTTTTTTGTCAATGAGTTTTTGAAATTACTCTATGTGGAAAGCCTGATAAAATTCAGCTTGAAAAAAGGTGGGTGGCATTGGGATTTGGCGAGGATACAGGCACAAAATATTAGTAGTAATGTAGTTGAATTAATGTCTGGCAGACTGCTAAAGTTAAACCAATATGAACAACAGATCTTGAAGCTAGCAGCCTGTACTGGACAACGATTTGGCCTACAAGACTTAGCAGCAATTTCTAATAGATCTGTCAAGGTAACTTCTGATGCTCTATGGCCAGCAATAAAAGAAGGACTAGTTGTACCATTAGGAAATACTTATAAGCTGATCCACTCTGAGAAACAAATCGGCATAGACGATGTTGTTGAATACAAGTTTACTCACGATCGGATTCAGGAAGCAGCTTATTCTCTAATTCCCGACTCGGAAAAGAAAATCACACATTGGCAAATAGGTCAGTGGTTATTACAAAATATACCATTAGAGGAGAGAGAGAAAAATATCTTTGACATTGTCAATCAACTCAATTTAGGCAGCTCTTGTATTGTCAACCAAGCGGAACGAGATGAATTAATCCGATTTAACTTGATGGCAGCTCGGAGAGCGAAGTCAGCCGCAGCTTACCAATCGACCTTTAACTATTTGAAGATTGGCACTGAACTGTTAAATTCACCACAATCTCAGGTATTAGATTCGCAAGATAGTTGGGAACGGCAGTATGACCTAACACTTTCACTGTATTTAGAAGCAGCAGAAGCCGGTTCTTTAATCGGCTCTCTTGAAGAAGTAGAGCAATGGACTCAGGAAATAATACTGCGTGCCAAAAATATCCCAGAGCAGGTCAAAACCTATAAAATCAGGCTCCAGGCTTGTTTGGGACGACAGGAATCTTCACAAGCAACAGCTCTCGGATTGCAAGCGCTGGAATTTTTGGGGTTAGAATTTGTTAAGGAAGGACTGACCCTGGAAAACTTAGGCTTTGTGCAACAGCAAATCAAAGATTGTTGGAGCAACAGAAATATTGAGGATTTATTAGATCTGCCAAAGATGACAGATGAAACTAAATTGGCAGAAATGCCTTTATTAGTTTATTTAATCACTCTCTGTGCGATCGGATATTTACCCGAACTATATTATCCCTTTATCATTTTAGAGCTAGTCAATTTATCACTAGAATTTGGTAATGGGTATTATTCAAGTATTGCCTATATGTGCTATGGCTATTTACTTTGTGCAGATGGTGATATTAATGCGGGATACCAATTTGGGCAACTTGCTTTGAAGCTTATAGATCAGTTTAATGCGATACAAATTAAGACTCTGAATCTGCATGTCTTTAATACCTTTGTCAGGCCATGGAAAGAACATATTAAAAAAACATTAAATCCATTAAAAGAGGCTTATTATCTAGGAGCAGAAACTGGAGACTTTAATTATGCTGGCTTCGCAATCTTCTCTTTTGCTTTTAATGCTTATTGGGTTGGCTGTGAATTAGGTGAATTAGAAAGAGAAATAGTTAAATACAGTAAAGCACTAAAGCAGAATAAACAAGAATTAGCATTGCGTCATATTGAGTTGACTCGGCAACCTATTTTAAATTTGCTAGGAACGCCAGAAAATCCCTGCTATTTAAATAATGAGGAATATGATGAGAACCTCATGCTAGAGTTTTACCAAAATGTAAGTGATCGACAGGCGTATCACTTATTCCATTTACACAAACTTTTTCTCTGCTATATATTTCAAGATTATCAACATGCTGTTGAAAATGCGCTTCGTGCCAAAGAGGTAATGAGCGTGGCTATGGGATCTTTTTCTTGGGCTATTCTTTATTTTTACGACTCTTTAGCCCAACTTGCAATTTTCCCTAGTGTTGAAGAATCTGAGCAGAATCAGATTCTGGAAAAAGTAGTTGCAAATCAGACGAAGATGAAAGCATGGGCAGATCAGGCTCCGATGAATTTCTTGCATAAATTTTACTTAGTTGAAGCAGAATATGCCCGAGTATTATGTCAGTTTCAAGAAGCTAGAGAGTATTATGATCAATCCATCATTTTAGCTCAGGAAAATAAATATCTTAATGAAGAAGCTCTTGCACATGAATTGGCAGGTCAATTTTATTTTAATCGAAAGCAATACCATGTGGCTCGTCACTATCTATACGATGCTCACTATGCTTATCAGCGATGGGGGGCACAAGCTAAGGTTAAGAATTTAGAAAAAAGGTATCCACAATTCTTATCCTCAAAATCGTTAGAATATATCAGTTCAGCTCCTAGTGATTTGACAACGACTGGTGGCACATCTCAAGAAGTTTTAGACTTAGCTAGTGTTACCAAAGCTTCGCAAGCAATTTCTGGCGAAATATTACTAGATAAATTGCTGAAAAATTTGATGAAAATTGTGATTGAGAATGCTGGAGCACAAAAAAGTTTTCTGCTGCTAAGCAAAGATAATGAATTACTTATCGAAGCACAGGGATCTGTGAATAATGATAATGTTTCCACAATGCAATCAATTCCAATAGACTGTCTTGATAACAACAGTGTAAACCCACTTCTGTCAATTCCGATCGTCAACTATGTCGCCCGCACCCAGGAAAGTTTGATTCTAAATGATGCAACCCATGAAGGACAATTTATTCGCGACCCATATATTATCGCTAATCAACCAAAATCTATTCTTTGTACTCCTTTGGTTAATCAAGGCAAACTAAGTGGTGTTTTATACTTAGAAAATAATCTTGTCACGGGTGCATTTACGCCGGGACATATCGAAGTTTTAAAAATACTTTCGGCTCAAGCTGCCATCTCAATCGAAAATTCTCGCCTTTACCAGCAGTTAGAAAATTACAGTCGTACCCTAGAGCACAAAGTCTCCGATCGCACCCAGGAACTATCCCAAACCCTGGAAATTCTCAAGGCCACCCAAGCAGAACTAATCTTTGAAAACGACCTACTCAGAAGCAACGAACCACCTACTACCTTTGACTATCAAGTCGGTGGCAGTTTGCCAATGGATGCACCCACTTATGTAGTCCGTACTGCCGATCGACATCTCTACAAAGCCCTCCAACGCGGCGAGTTTTGCTATGTGCTCAATCCCCGTCAAATGGGTAAATCTAGCCTAATGGTCAGAATGATCAACCACCTGCAACATGAAGGTGTTTATTGTGCGCCGATCGATATGACTCGCATCGGCAGCGAAACCGTTACTCCCGAACAATGGTACAAAGGCATTGCCTCCGAGCTAGTCCGCCGTTTCGATCTGCGGGGGAAAATCAATTTTAAAACATGGTGGCAAGAACAATCCGATCTCTCTCCAGTTCAGCGATTAAGTGAATTTATCGAATCAGTACTGCTGGTTGAAGTCGGCACCCCCTCAACCCAATTAGTCATCTTTATCGACGAAATTGATAGCATCTTGGGCTTGAGTTTCCCCGTCAACGACTTTTTTGCTCTGATTCGTTCCTGCTATAACCAACGCAGTCTCAATCCTGCATACCAGCGATTAACTTTTGTCCTGTTGGGTGTCGCTACTCCTTCCGAGTTAATTACCAATACCCAAATCACCCCCTTTAATATTGGCCAATCTATTCAGCTAGAAGGCTTCAAAGAGCACGAAGCCCAACCATTGTTACAAGGATTAGCAAAAAAAGTCAGCAATCCCCAAACAATCCTCAAAACCGTCTTAGCTTGGACAAACGGACAACCTTTTCTCACCCAAAAGCTCTGTAAGCTAATGCGCAATACCACCGATGATATTCCCACCCATGGCGAAGCCGAGTGGCTCGATCGCCTAGTCCAGATTCAAATCATTGATAATTGGGAATCTCAGGATGAGCCAGAACATCTCAAAACCATCCGCGATCGGCTCCTCAGAAGCCAACAATCTGTTCGTTTATTAGAACTCTATCAACAAGTTTTAGAGCAGCAAGAAGTTGTCGTTGTGAACAGTGCAGTAGAACGAGAATTGTTATTGTCGGGGATTGTCGTTAAACAGCAGGGTGCTCTCAGAGTCAATAACCTTATCTATGCCTCGATCTTTGATCAGGCATGGATTGAGTCCAGAAATCTCTAATCAAATCACAGAAAATCCTTGAGTGCGCAAGGAGGGACTATTCCAAATCAATTAGGTAAGCAGACCATGAATCCAACGCTAAGATGGATTTTTCAGTGTTTTACGGCAGTTCATCTAGTAACAATTGAAGAAGCGAACCAGATCATCAATTTCACCGATAAACGAAGGCACCTCTTGAAGTTCTTCAGCCCTGCCTGCCAGAGCTACTATCTCCTTCTGGAGCCATATTCGTAATTACTTTCCAGCCTTCTGGAGGAGCGGAATATGGGTTCGATTGAAGCCTTTAGGCTAATAGCCCTTTGTTATTTTGGAATATTAATTTGACATATACTACACTTATTCATTAACATGACATGAACGAATTCTAAGGGATTAAATTGGCTAATAAAACAAACTTTCTCGACCAACTAAGTCTCAACCCAATGAACCAGAAGCGTGGAGGATTTTCCCGTCGTAGGCCAGTTGCATCACCAGTCACACCTGTAAAAATGCCAACACCAAACCCGATCGCCTTTGGCGCAAGCGAAGCTATCGCACCTCCAGTTGCACCCATCAAAGAACCCGCAGTCATCCCAATCACAGCATCAGTTATACCTGTAAAACCGGCTGCTTCTCCAGCACCAGCTAATCCCGTTAGCACTAACCCACAGGATATTTTCGATCAGCAAATCCTTACTTTGGTTAATCAAGAACGAGCCAAAGTTGGTGCTGATCCGCTCAAAATCAGCGAGCAATTGGATTTAGCCGCTGATCAACATACTTTGGATCAAGCCAGCATGAACAAAATGTCTCATACCGGCTCCAATGGTAGCAATATGGGAGACCGTATTAAAAATGCTGGTTATGTATTCTCATCTGCCGGTGAAAACGTAGCTTACGGCTTCTGGGATGCTGCTGCTGTGATGAGTGGATGGATGAATAGTGAGGGTCATCGCCAAAATATTCTTAATCCTAACTATAAAGAAATAGGTATAGGCTATGCCCAGGGCGCAGATGGCCGACCTTATTGGACACAAGACTTTGGCGCTGCATTGACGTAGCAAGCATAGCAGTGGAATCTTGATCGCATGTTTGATCGGGATCCCACTGCTAAAACTTTTATGTTTCTAGTACTCCGATGAATGCATGATGGTCATTACTCTTCGTATCAATCGTTCTCCTCATTGAAATTGTCGAAGACCCTAACCATTATGATTCCTTCGAGAGAATTCTCAGAATGATTCAACTTTGAATCTTTTATAAGATTGAGATTGACTAATTGTGAAGATGGAAATCTTCCTGGAATCAGCCTCTAAAATCATGTAATAAATTTTCGAGCTGTAATCTTCAACTACTTGTATCTCAAAGAGTTATTGAATTTTCACTAAATTGGTAGTCGATCAATATCCAGTTTATTTCCGATTACTACCAACAGATCATCTTTACACAATCGTCGATCGGGCTGGGGATTAATATCAAATTTTTGGGCTTGACCAACTGCTAAGACATTTAAACCATAGTCTTTGCGTAACTGTAGTTCCACAATGGTTTTACCCTGAAAAGGCACTGGTACAGAGATTTCTACAATACTGTGATCGGCATCTAGGTCAAAGCGATCGAAGATTCCTGGCTTGGTGAGCTTTTGCGCCAAATCGCAGCCCGCTTCGTATTCTGGCAACACTACCCGATCGGCTCCTACTTTTTGTAGCAGCTTGGCATGAACATCCGAAGAAGCTTTGGCAATTACCTGGGCTACCCCGGCTTCTTTGACATTCAAAGTGGTAATAATACTCTCCTGCAAATAGTTGCCGATCGCTACAATCACTGTATCAAATTCAAAAACCCCGGCTTCTTGCAGCGCCAATGGGTCGGTGGAGTCTAGTTGCACGGCATGAGAGACTGCACCTGCTGCCAAAATATCTGCGACTCTTTTGTCGTTAATATCTGTGCCCAAAACTTCATTGCCCGATCGATGTAATGTTTCGCACAAGGCGCGGCCAAAGCGACCTAAGCCAATTACGGCAAACTGGCGTTTATTGCTAGATTTCAGGTTTCGTAAAAAATCTAGGGCGGGCTGAGTAAAAGAGTTCGACATGATTTTTTGACAGATTGATGTATTTGTGATTTGCCACATTTGACTGCTATCAATGCTATCATTTTATTTCAGTTACCTCCTCATTGGATTGGTAGATCTTCATAGGAATCTATTTCAACAGTATTTGCCTAAGCGTGGCAAAGGCAGCCATGAACGATGGCGACATCCTGCGCTTGCAATAACGTTGACTATTCCAGGTAAGGATGGAGATGATGTACCATTATATTTAGAAAAGCAGTTAGCCCGGTTATTAGCTGAACTGGAAGATTTAAACAAAGAGGATGAAGACTCATGAACCAATATAGTATGCTTGTGCAATAGTCTGAGGAAGATCAACTTTTTCTAGTTACGATTTATTGATTACGCCAAATTGATTTACAATGTTTAACCTTTAGGCACATTTTACAAAGATATAATACACAATGCTATATATTCACCCCAATAAGTTGTGATTTACAATGAGCGACAAAGAAGCTGTACTTGAATTAGTAAAGCGCTTACCTGCCACCGTATCTCTCCGGGAAATCTTACGAGAGATTGAATTTATTATTGTAATTAATTGCCCCTCTTTTGTTAACTCTAGTCGTAGGTCAGGGTTGTCTTGGCACAGCTTCACAAACTCTTCGTGAGTGACATGAAGAGTGATGCTGCGAATATCTAATAATAATGGTTTGGCTTCTAAAGATTGCATTTTGTACAAATCCCTATCCGTCTAAGGATATTAGTTTTTATCTGCTTTGTGTAGATGGGGAAACTGTCCGAGCCAATTTCGCAATTCATTGAGCTTTATTTTAACCGTTCGCGGAGCGTCTCTGCTAGTAGAACCATCAACGAAATTTATATACTTGTCACACTTAAGCTATCCTACCAACAACGACTCCTCTGGGTAACGAATAGACGTAGATTTTGGATCGCCCAACAATGCTGAAATCAACAACAGAACTCCCACCCGCCCAATATACATCGTTGCCACCAACACCAATTTACTCACCGGGGTCAAGTCTGCCGTAATTCCCATCGAAAGACCCACCGTGCCAAACGCCGAAACCACTTCAAACAAAATCTGGATAAAATTCAGCGTTGGTGGCTCGACTAACGAAATTACAATAGTGGCCACCACCACCGTCATAATTGAGCCAAAAGTCACCCCCACCGCTTTCAGAATCAGAGTATTAGGCACTTGGCGACGGTATAGCACCACCGATTCTTTGCCCTGTAAAACCGCATAGGTACTGCTAGCTAATATCCTGGCGGTGGTAGTCTTAATGCCTCCCGCAGTACCACCGGGACAGCCCCCCACCAACATCAGGGCGATCGTAATAAATAATCCTGCCGTGGTCATTTTAGAAATATCAATGGTATTAAAGCCCGCTGTGCGACTAGTCACTGCCTGAAACCAGGCCGCTAATAGCTGCTGACTAGTGCTCAAGGTAGCGATCGTCTGATTATTCTGCATTTCAATCAGCCAAATAGACAAGGTGCCGCCCAGCAGCAGAAAGATTGTGGTGCTAATTGCTACCCGAAAATTCAGCGATCGAACTGTCCGAATAGAACTATTCGTGATCCGCTCCCGCAGCATTAAATACAGCTCTAAAATTACCTCGTAGCCAATGCCACCAAAAATAATTAAGCCCGTAATCACCATATTTAACAACAGTGAACCCTGATAACTCACCAAATTATCTGAGAACAAAGCAAACCCAGCATTATTCCAAGCACTAACACTATGAAAAACTGCAAACCACAGCCCCTTTGGCCAGCCCACCCTAGGCACAAATTCTAACAACAACAAAAAAGCCCCAGTTAGCTCAAAAATTAAAGTAGTTGCCACGATCGATCTCAGAATCTGATTACTACCCTGGAGCGATCGACGATCTAAAGCCTGCTGAATCGCAATTTTGTCTTTCAAACCAAAGCGACGACCCAACAACAGCAGCAAAAAAGTCGTAACTGTCATATAACCCAGTCCACCAATCTGTACCAAGAGCATAATTACAAACTGACCCAGCCCAGAAAAATGGGTAGCCGTATCGACTACCACATGACCAGTAACACATACCGCCGAGGTTGCCGTAAACAAAGCGGTGATCGGACTATTCCATTGGCCACTATTAGTAGCAAAGGGCATCATCAACAAAGCAGTGCCAGCTAAGATAACGGCGATAAAGCCCAAACAAATAGTGCGAGAAACTGTCATAAAAAATTGAATTCAGGACGAAGAAAAACTCTGTTAGTCTGGTTTGACCACTTTAAGTCGGGCAGAAACTTGTTGTTCTGGATCAATACCTTGAAAGGTCGGTGGGATCCAAACTCTGACCACTAATAGTATTGCCATCGAGATTAAAAAAGCGCAGGTAGCCAGCACTTGATGCCATTCTACTTCTAAAACTCCCTTCACAATCACTTCTCGCAAAACCGAGACGATCGCCACTTCTACCGATACCCCGATCGAGACTCGCTGTTCTTGCAAATAAATGATCAACAGCCGAAACAACTCCACCAAAATCAAGATAAACAAAATATCCGCAGTAATATCATGGAAGCGCAAGGTGGTCAGCAAAGACAAAAAGATTTCTTTGAGTTGCAGCACCATGACCGCAAACAGCCCCAGGCACAGGGAAATAGCGATCACATCCTGGACTGATTCTAAGACCCGCACGATATGACCACGCTGAACGTTGGCATACCAGGGAGTATTTGGGGTGGGAGTGTTGAGAGGAGTGATGATTGGCTGTGTCATATTTTCAGACCCTGATACTAAAGATCATAGAGTTAATCAACATGAATAACAGCTTAACTCATTAACTTTTCTATGGATAGGGGAGATTGATACATCTATCGAATCGATCTGATAACCAAGCCGAACCCTAATTACGCAGCCATTTTCGCAAAAAGACCATGCCAATGACTCCAAATGCCATGATGCCGATCGTCCCCAGCATGGCAGTCAACAATTCATTTTGATGGTCAGGCTTCTTCTTCTCAACTATTGGCTCAGCCTGGTTATCGGAGATTACTGGTAACGGTGTGGCTGGCGCTGTACCTACTGCTACGGTGGCATCAAACTCTAACTTGAAAGGCTGAAAATCTCCGGGTTTGACCGACTGACCAGTTAGTTCCAAACGATATGCTCCCGGTTGGGGAAACAGCACAGTAGCACTGGGAATATCTTGATATTTTTCGGCGTTGATTGCTTGCAGTTGTGGAGTGGCTAGCTTTTGATTGCCTGGTAATTGTTTAATTTGCAGTTGACATTGACAATCTTTCAGCGGAATCGCAGTGCCGCCTTTTTTGGTGAGAGCAAACCAGACCTTGGTTGGTTCCTGAGATTTTGGTCGATCGTCTGGCTCGAAGTGAATTGTGGCTCCTACTTGGGCATCGGTTTTAACCTGATGTCCCCAAGCGGGCAATGGTACAAGCATTAAAGTGATCAGCCCACTTAAGTAAAGTCTATGTTTTAAGGGGATAGTTTGGTAATTCATAAAATTTTTGCAGTCAATAACAATCAGCACCAGCGATAGCCTACCAGTAAAGCTGCTCACATGACCAGTACTCAATGTTTACGCTTAATGTTTATGCTTAATATTTTTCGGTGCGATTAGACAGGCGAATGATTACATAACTCACCGATAACGCCAGAGCCGCTACCCCTAAAGCAATTAAGTCATTACTATCTTTTTTCTCTAAATCTAAAATAATAATTTTTCTAGATACCGCAATTAAGGAGGTTACGAGTACCAGTTCAACTTGAATGACATGCTTCTTGAGGTAAGCAGTAATATTTTCTAATATTTCTAGTGCAATCAATACATTCAAAAACAAACCAAACAACTGAAATAGTCTTTTGTTGAAACCATCATTGTCATAATAGTTCTGGACTGTAAGTAATGTCTCAATCAGTGAATAGCCTAGATGCCCGATCGCTGCAAAAGTGACCAGAATCATGCCTACAGAGAGTAGCTTAGAAACCCATCCCTCAACGATTTTCAAGCCATGCAAGAATTTTTCATCGTCAGTGATCATCGATAATAAATTTCTAAGTATTTGCATAATTACTCGGTGACTGAGTTTCCCCATTGGGAAGTCGATAGTTGCATGTCAATCAGAGATTGAGATTTAACGATTTTACCACCAAGCGATATTCGCAAACTCTTTTTTATATAACATGGCTTTTTTGTTATCTTTGATACAATTGCCAAAAGTGAATACCCTCCAAAGTTAGGGTAGCTGCCCAAACAAAGATGCTAATGCCCGCAGCAGCGGCAGCAATATCTTTAATTACACCAATATGAGGATTTTCTTGTTGTTCCACAAAATCACATAATATTTCGATCGCACTATTAAACAATTCAGCAACCAGCATCATCCCCGTTGCCAGTAAGACCAGCGTTAGGTCAGCTAGCTGATGAAAAATGCAGGCCAACACAAATATCGGTATTGACAACACCAATTTATAGGCCACACTAAAATCGGCAATAACAGCAACACGTAGACCTTGCAGAATAATCTTTAGCTTTCTTAGGGGGCGATACCCAGAGTTACGGGTTCTATGTTGCATGATGGAATGCTCCTCAAAGTGATTAGGTGATTTCCATGAATAAGTACACCGCTGTCGTTGGCTTCGACTCCGCTCAGCCAACTAAACTTTTAAAATAGTTGGTATTTTGTTTGAGAGAAATCACCTTAAAGCTAGTTTGGAAAAAGACTTCGATGATTCAACAAAGTATTGATAAAACTTTATAGTGGTTGAAGCGATCGCATAAATCTTTGCAGATGACGGCTTTCTAACTCTAGCACTCGGCGGGCAAAATCCTGATCTAGTTCTAGCAAATCATCAAAAGCATTCACCGGCACGGCTAAAATTCGGGTGATGTCACTGCTAGCGATAATTGTATTTTTAGAATCACTATGTGCCAAGACTTCCAGCTCATCGAGAGTTTGTCCAACCTGAAGTTTTTCTACCACCATAGATTGATCTGGTAAATGAAAGCAAATGCGAGCTTCACCAGCAATTAATAAAACCAATTCTCGACAAGTATCCCCGGCTGCCGTAATCACTTCATTGGTGGCATAAGTTTTAACTGTCGCCCGATCGGCCAATGCAATTAAAGTTTCACTATGCATCTGATGAAAGAAATCACTATTAAAGAGATACACAGCTTTTTCGAGATCAGGGAAATCTGTCAAAGAGCAGTCTGGCACAGACATCGCCAAAATAATCTTCGCCGTTTCCTGAAGGATCGGTAAACCATCCTGATAGTTATGCGCTAGAGATTGGCTACGCTGGAGATTTAATTGGGCGATGAGATACAGAGCAGCCGTTTGCACTAAAGGGTTTTGGTCATAGAGCAATGATTCAATCGATCGCAATATTTCTTCTAGGGTATAAGCCAAAGAGCAAGCACTAAACTGCCCGCGCAACAAACTTAACTCCTGTAAGACCTCGGGATGCAGCGACTGCGACCAATCTTCGTTAGCTAACAACTCTAGCAAAACTGATGGTGACAACGATCCCAATTGTTGGGACAAAGTGATTGCCACGGGATCATTTTGTAAGACTGCCAAAATTTCTAAAATGGTGCGGATAATTAGTGCTTTTTTGTGGTGAATACTATCCCGTAACAACCTCAGCACAGCCTGATGTTTTTGCAATAGTGGTTGATTGAGTACTCGATAGCAACTAATTAAATCTGGTAACTGTGCTAGCAAAAACTCCGCTCGGCGAATATTACCCACTTCCGGAGCAATTCCACTCAAAATCCAGGCTTCCTCTTGAGGGGCGATCGAATATTGACGACGCAGATTGCGAATTTTGATCGAGTTTTGGGCTAAAAAAGCATTCAAGTTATTTACGCCTTGCTGCTTTTGCAACAACATCAGCCGTTCTAACGATTTTTGATAGCCACTTAAACGCACTTGATTCTCTAAGCTGCGCTGTCGATCGGGATTCAGCAGTTCAGGATCTTCAATGCCCAGTTCTTCTAGCACTTCTCGGTGTTCATCGCCAGTAATACCCAATTCTTGCCGCAACTGTTGCAAAACCTCCAAGCTACTAGAGTAATTAACATATCCTTCCTGCAAGGCTTCTCGCATCACGCCTCGATAGGCCGTCCGCCTTTTGTCGCGGGTAAAACTGGGTAGAACTCTAGCTAAAATGTAAACCTCATGAATATTTAAATCCTTAAGAGGACGACCTTCTAATAATTGGTCAACATCCAAATCCAATTTTTCTAGCTGTTTGCGAAACCGACTGGCCAGATTTTCTCTGGAATACATATCTGGACTGCGTTGCCAAGTCCGATAAGCCCAGAGAGTACTCAGCAATACCAGGCTTAATTCATAAATATATTGAATCCACAATGGTAGCAATTGAATCAGGGGGCGACCACCAAAGATAAAGAAAAAATTGAAAACACCAAAAGTCCCCAAGGTAAAAATGCGATGTTTAACGACTTCAGGAGATATCGATAAAAATTGTCGCTGACTATAAACTTTAACTCGCTGTTCTAACCAGCGACCAACTTGATATCCCAAAAATGTAAATAGTCCTAAGGTCAACGGCACTGCCACCAATTTAGGCATATTGACAGCCTGACCCAAAATATAGAATCCAGGACTCAGTAAAGAAGACAGTTGATCTGGCTGCCTCGCCCATGCACCAGAAAAGTAATAGTCCCAATTACCTGCATAGAGATAGTAATAGACAAAGTAACCAATCACTAAGCCAATATAGCCATAGTGTAAGAAAGACTCTGCTGGTCGGCTTAAATTATCCCAGTAAGCACGTTCAGCATCGATATCTATGCAAGGATTTTGACAGGCAACACAAGCACTTTGCTCCTTGCCATCGGGTAACACTGTGCGACACATCGATTGAGTGATGGTTTGAGTACTAGTATGTGCTTGGCTGCCCAACAGACCGCTGGGCATACTATAAATCTTCTGTACCGGAGCCATGGGGCAAAAGTAATTGCACCAAGATTTACCACCATATAAATAGCCAACAGTGATAGCCGCAGCAATCGTAAACAGTAGCCAGATTGCTAGCACTAATCGATCGGAGTTAAAAAACAAAATCCGACCACATAGTCCTGCAAACAGCCAAGCAAATTGTAAATAGGGATAATTACGACCCAACCAAGAATCTGATCTGACTTTAGCTAGCTCATAACGCACCTTACCACTGGTACTTTCTCGCTTAAATTGTCGCTGCCAGCCCAAAGCACGGGGGATTTGTGATAAAAAAGACAAAGGACAAATCCGCCGCCAAACTTCGTGACCAAACACCAACAATATCCAGATTGCACTGGGCACGATTGCCCCCCAAAAGAGTGTAGGGGCAAGCGCATAGGGCATTTCCACTAAGCATTCACCCTGGAGTAAAATACAGCGATTGGGCAAACGCAAAGCACTCCAGGGATGATCTGACTGAGTCAGTACAGGAGTCCAGGGATCATAAAATAGCGAGCCGATAATGAGTAACCAAGCACCGGTAAAAATCCACCGGATCCAATGCAGATGCTGTTCTGATGTCTGTGTAAACATAGACTATTTCGTTAAGTTATAGGGAAGTTATTCATCGTCATGGGCAAAGCGATGATATAAAAAGTCCAGAGCATAGTTGCGTAAGTTGTAGTACTCCGGGTCTTCCATAATCTGATCGCGATCGCGAGGACGATCAAAAGGAATATCTAGCACCTCGCCGATTTTGGCAGCGGGGCCATTGGTCATCATCACTAGTCGATCGGCCAAAAATAGCGCCTCATCAATATCGTGAGTAATCATCAGCACTGTGCATTTTTGCTCCCCACAGATTTTCATTAGTTCTTCTTGGAGTTCCTCTTTGGTGATTTGATCCAAAGCTCCAAAAGGTTCATCTAAAATCAAGATCTCGGGACGGATAGAGAGGGCACGGGCGATCGAAACCCGCTGGCGCATTCCGCCCGAAAGTTGCTGGGGCTTTTTATCTGCCGCATCAGCTAATCCCACCATCGCTAAGTTTTCGTTGACGATCGAGACTTTTTCGGCCTTGGATTTGTGGGGATAAACCGAATTTACTGCCAAGTAGACGTTTTCAAAAGCACTTTTCCAAGGCAAAAGAGCATAATTTTGAAACACCATCATCCGATCGGGGCCAGGTTTAGTAATCGGTTCTCCTTTCAGTTCCACGATGCCCTTGCTGGGTTGCGAAAAACCCGCAATCATATTCAACAAAGTAGATTTACCGCAGCCAGAGTGACCAATTAAACAAATAAATTCGCTTTGATTGACCACCAAATTCACATCTTCTAAGACCGTATATGTTCCTTTGGCTGTGGGGTAAATCTTAGAAACATCTTGAATGAGCAGGAAAGGATCTATAGCTACAACCCGTTGGTTTAACGCTGATTTGGTTTGAGTTTGTATCATAATTACACCTGTGCATGATCTAGAATTACTTCGGCAACTGAAATCGATCGCTTGATAGGTAAGCTATTGAGATAACCGATCGGATCTTCGGTATTGAATTTCACTCCATCGAATAGCTCAATTTGGCTACGGCTATAGTCCACATCCAAACCCAACTCGCGGGATGCGGTACTAAAAGTCCCCATCCGACAGACCCGTTCTAAAATTTCCACCCAATTACGCGGGAAGGGTGTGATCCCCCAGCGCGCCATTTGAGTAATAATCCATAGTTGCTCGGTGCGACTAGGACGATTTACACCTTTGCCAAAAAATTGGGGATGGGCAAATTCTTGATGGGGGTCATGAACACCATTGTCATTTAAGGGATCAGCCAAGGTAATGTATTCCGCTTTCATCCCCAAGTATTCGCGCTGGGAAAGTAGTTGCCGAATCTCATCGACATTTTGCGGATCAGCACAGTACTCACAGGCTTCTAACAGGGCTTTCACCAAGGCCACATGAGTATTAGGATAAGCAGCAGCCCAATCTTCTCGTACCCCTAAGACCTTTCCAGGATGGCCATTCCAAATACCTAAATCGGAAGCAATCGTAAAGCCCTTGCCTTCCCTTGCCGCCCGATAGTTCCAAGGTTCACCCACACAATAGCCATCGATCGTCCCTGCTTTGAGATCCACCACCATTTGCGCCGGGGGAATAGTCATCAGGTGAACATCTTGATCGGGGTCAATGCCGCCAGCAGCTAGCCAATAGCGCAGTAACAAATTGTGCATCGAAGATGGATGCACCATCCCAAAATTGTGGCGTTTATCGGGGGTATCTACAATGAATTTATGAAAATCATCTAGGGTTCTGATGTTTTTTTGATAAAACTCTTCCTTAAGAGTGATCGCGTTACCATTGCGCGCCATAGTTAGCGCCGTCACAATGGGCAATGGAGTATCTTGATTTCCTCCCAAAGTTAACCAAGCAGGCATCCCAGAAGGCATTTGAGCGGCATCAATATAGCCACCACTAATACCATCTACAATCCCTCGCCAGCTCGATTCCCGCACCAGACTAACTTCATCCAGCCCATGTTTGACAAACAAGCCTTTTTCTTTGGCGATCGCTAATGGCGCACAAGCGGTCAAAGGGACAAAGCCCAGTTGAATATTGACTTTTTCTAAGCCATGCCTTGCCACCACTGTATTTTTTTGTGCACGGAGTTTCTTCACCCGTTTTTGTTGGTTGAGGAAATAAATCATTTCACTTCTTAAGCTGTAGTAACTAGGGTGCTCTACAACCTCTAAACGTTTGCGGGGGCGGGGAATATCTACATCTAAGATTTGACCGATTTTAGAAGAAGGGCCATTGGTCAGCATCACGATTCGATCTGATAACAACAATGCCTCATCAATATCGTGAGTCACCATCACCGCTGTTACTTGGTTTTCTTCACATATTTGAATTAGTCGCTCTTGTAGACCGCCCCGAGTTAGGGCATCCAAGGCACCAAAAGGTTCATCTAGTAACAATACTTTGGGCTTAATGGCAAAGGCCCGGGCGATCGAGACTCGTTGTTTCATGCCACCGGATAACTGTCCTGGCTTTTTATCAGCCGCCGCCCTTAAACCAACGATATCAATGTGTTGTTCAATGATTTCGTTTCTTTCAGCCTTGGGTAAGCCTCTTAGGACTTTGTTGACGGCCATAGCGATGTTTTCTCTGACTGTGAGCCAGGGTAACAATGAGTAATTTTGGAAAACCACCATTCGATCGGGGCCGGGTTTAGTAACCGGGGTATCGTCTACTAAAACTACGCCTTCGCTGGCATGATCGAGTCCAGCAATGATGTTTAGAAGTGTGGATTTGCCGCAACCAGAGTGACCAATCAACGAAATGAATTCACCGCGTCGGATGTTTAAATCAATGCCTTTCAAAGCAATATAGTTACCTCCACCGGATAGATCGAAGGTTTTGTCGATTTGATTGACTTCTACAAAGTTTGACATTTTGTTACCTGCTGATGATTGGTTGATCTCTTTGATTGTGTCTTTGGCGATCGAGGGATGAGCGGAGTCGAATTCCGGCAGGCTTATTTCTTTTCATCAGGGACTACTTTTGTCGCAATAAAAGCAATCAGTTTGTCTAACATTAAACCCACTAAACCCACATATAGTAAGGCGATGATAATTTGGCTGATATTCGCGGCGTTCCAGGCATCCCAGATGAAGAAACCAATACCTACTCCACCAATCAGCATTTCAGCAGCGACGATCGCCAACCAAGATAGACCAATACCGATTCTTAAGCCTGTGAAAATATAGGGGACAGTGGCGGGAAAAACTACTTCTAAAAAGTATTCTTTGCGGGATAGTTGGAGGACTTTAGAGACATTTACGTAATCTTGGGGGATTTGTTGTACACCAGCGATCGTGTTGATAATAATTGGCCACACCGAGGTAATGAAAATCACAAAAATCGCTGATGGATTAGATTGCTGGAAAGCTGCTAAGGAAATTGGCAACCAAGCTAAGGGTGGAATGGTGCGTAGTACTTGGAAGATCGGATCTAGAGCATCAAAGAGAAACTCACTTGTTCCGACAATAATTCCGACAGAAATCCCCACAATAGCAGCTAATGCAAAACCCTGAATTACCCGCTGTAAGCTAGCCCAAATCTGCCAAGCTAGTCCTTTGTTGTTGGCTCCTTTGTCAAAGAAAGGATTAATGATTAATTCCCAGGTTTGTTGAATAACTTTGATTGGACTGGGCAGATTTGCATCAGGACTAAGGGTGAATAGTTGCCAAATGATTAAAAAGAATGCTGCGGCCATAATTGGGGCAATAACCTTTCTGGTTTTTTTGTTGCTCAATAATCTACTGATTAGATTGGGCTGATAGCGATTGCTGATAGCTCTGGCCATGATGGTTTCCCTATAATTCAAAGGTTAGATGAGTAGTGGATTTGAATCCTACTTTGTGAATATTGCCCACTAGTGAAAAGCCTGGATTCAAGTTCGTGGGCAGTGCCCACCCTACAGTGGGTAATCTACAATAGATGCCGGATTCTCAGATTATTTAAACCTGTTTGATTTTTAGGCTTTGTAAGTATTTGTTGGGGTTTTCGGGGTCGAATTTGACACCATCGAAGAATGTTTCTACTCCTCGGGAAGTGGTTGCCGGAATTTGGGCGGCTGCTAACTTGAGATCTTTGGCGGCGGCTCGCCAGATATCTTCGCGGTTTACCCGATCGATTACCTGCTTCAAATCAGTATTTTGCGGTATTTGACCCCAGCGCATATTCTCAGTTAAAAACCATAAATCATGGCTCTTGAAAGGATAACTGGCATAATTATCCCAGTAGCGCATAATATTTGGGCTTTTTTCGACTGTTGGACGGATACTGCCGTAATCAATCCTGCCTGTGAGGCGATCTTTCACATCTTTAACTGGGACTTTTGCCCATTCTGGTTCCGAAATAATTGTGGCCATTTCTAACCGATTTTCTAGTTTGTCGCACCATTGCTGGGCTTCCATTAAGGCTTGGACAATTGCTTTCGTTGCATTGGGATGCCGATCGACCCAATCACTCCTAAAAGACAGGGCTTTCTCTGGGTGGTTTTGCCAAAACTCATTTGTCACCAAAGCCGTGTAGCCAAGCTTTTGATTGATTAATCGCACATGCCAAGGATCACCTACACAAAAGCCATCGATGCTGTTGACTTTAATATTGGGTACTAATTGTGAACCGGGTACTACCAAGCTAATTACGTCTTTATCGGGATCGATCCCGCCAGAAGCTAGCCAATAGCGCAACATTAAATCACTATTGCCACCTTTAAAGGTATGGGCAAAGCGCAAATAGTTACCGGCTGCTTTTTGTCGATCAGCTCGTTCTTTAAGTTTAGAAGCATCTAACCCCACATTGGCATCTCGATAGATATTACCTAACGAAATCCCTTGGCCGCCAGTATTCATTCTGGCCACTATATACATAGGCAACTTTTTGTTGTTGACAGTAATAGTTCCCATACTCATGTGATAGGGCATCGGACTTAAAACCATTGCTCCATCAAGCCCACCGCCAGCAGAACCGATTTGCAGGTTATCTCTAGTAACTGCCCAAGATGGTTGTTTAACCAGCTCGACATCTGGAACGCCATGTTTTTTAAATAGTTCTTTAACCTGAGCAATCACCAATGGCGCAGCATCAGTTTGACCAATGAAACCAATACGGGCTTTGGTGGTTTCAATTCCGCTGCCAGTAGCGATATTAGCGTATGGAGCTGATTGACTACTGGAATTGTTGGATGAACCACATCCTTTTAATAACAACCCCCCAATTGTGGTTGCCCCAGCAGTAAAAATAAATTTACGACGGGATAGGTTATTCGCCAGGTATTTCATATTGTTGCTCCATAAAATATAAATGGGTTGTTACCAATTCCACCAAGAAGCAGTATCAATAAATAGATTTAAATAGTTAAAAACGATAGATTTTCAACTATGAATAATCAAGAAATCTACTCGGAGCCTGAGTCGGATGGTTTAATCCATAGACTCAGCTAACTTATATCTAAGCTTATCTCATTATCTTCTCTATGCATAGAGGGAAGCCACGTTTTTTACAAATGAATATCGAATATAATCTATAAGTATTTTTAGATCTAAGCTCTAAGGCTTTACCCTGAAAAGATTTCAGGTAATTGAAACAAGTTAAAAAATTTATAGGGAGACTCGATCAACACAGAAAAATGCCCCATGGGTAATGACCTATACGATTCATACTGAGTTAATGACTTAAGATTTGCTTGTTACAGCTATTCGCAATCCAGATTTACAGCCAATCGCACCAGTTTCATTTGCAATCGTGGAGTGTATCTATGAAAGAATCTGACCACTTATACTTAAATGGATGGTGGCATTTGTTGCCCAATATCTGTTTACTCGCAGCCATCATCGGGCAACTTCATCCCACCGCTTTACCTTCAATGGCCGAGAATTTCATCCCTGGGAGTTGGATAACAAACGCCAAAATCCCTCTCAACCAGCCATTGATTTCTACGAGCATTCCACCCAATTGAAAAGATAGGGAGCCTTAATCCTCGTGATTTTTGGCTCTCTGCGCAGCGAATTAAACTAGAGCGATTCAAACATTGCCATAAAACCATCTAAACTTAAACACTCTTCAGCAAACGCCTCTGCATCACTCACATCTTCGAGTTGATAGGACATAATGCGCCGATCGTCTCCTGGCATTTTTTTGGAAGATAGCAAGGTTCCTGGATATTTTTCAGCAATAGACTTAAAAGCCGTGGCCTGAACGCGCCAGCTATCGTCTGAACATTGAATGGTTACACGCCACATAATGGAAAGCCTAAATTGAGTTTTAATATTTAATGATTGCATTGCTCACCCTCATCTCAACTATGGAGATTTGATGGATTTACCTTTTGGAGATTTGGCCGTTAGATCGATCGGTGTTTTGACCAATAAATCTGCATTTGGTGCTAGCTCAGCTTGAACTTTCGCTGAGCGGCGAGGAACCTTTTTTTGTTTAGATTGCGCGTTCAAAATCCAATTCCGAATCTTGCGCCGCAGATCTGACCCAAGTTGCCGCAGTGGATCGATCAATCTCACCCATAGACTAGGCTGTCGCCACTGTCTAGCCGCTTCTACCAACAGCCGACTATGGGTAATAGTAATGCCAGGAAAATCGGCTAAGACATCGATCCGGACTTTTTGCCACACTGCCAAAGCCAAAATTTGCACCAGCTCGGCGGCATCTTCACCTACCACTGTTGCACCAATTAAGTAGCCGTTAGGACGCACCATTAGCTTCACAAAGCCCTGATCACTTTCGGTTAATAGCGCTTTGGCATTGTCATGGTAATAGCTGCGTAGCACCATCATTCTTTGCTGAAAGCGTTCCCGCGCAGTTGCTTCAGTAATGCCGATCCTGGCAATTTGGGGATAGCTAAAAATTGTCCAGGGAATATGGTCGAGCTTCGCTTGCGCCAAAGGCGATCGGGTTCTACGAGACAAAGCATTATTCACGGCTAACTGGGCTTCGTATTCGGCCAAATGTTCACCATAATAGCCTCCCGGTGTGCTGCCACAGACACTACCGCAGGCATAGACAGCAGGGTTACTGGTTTCCATTTTGGTATCGACTCTGACCCCTAACTCGTCGTAGTCTACCCTTGCTGCCACTAAGTCAAAAGAATCTACCCAGGGCTGTTCTTGCACCGCTACAAAGATTTCTTCAATGTGAATGATCCGGCGATTGACAATCACATATTTGCTGCCATCTTGATTTCCGGCTTCCGAGACAATGGCATTAGTAATTAATTTCACTCCGGAAGCTTCAAGCTGAAACTGAATCGCCGCTACAGCATCTGGGTCTTCGCGGGGCAAAATGCGATCGGCAGCCACAATCAGGGTGATTTCATAACCCAAGCAACGCAGCGCCTGCGCCATTTCCACCCCGATCGCTTCGTCGCCAATAATTGCCCAGCGGCGAGGCACATCTGATCTTTTTAAGACTTGCGATAAACTGGCTGCCGTCAAATAACCAGTGGCCGCCAAACCAGCGATTGGGTAGTTGGTGCTGGGTTGAGAACCCATCGCCAGCAAATATTTTTGGCCTCGCAAACTACGCCGAGGCGTATTGAAAGCCAGTTTGGGCAACCGTTGGAAGGAGCCGGTTTCTTCTACAATATCGACACCTTTGGCCGCTAGCATTGGTAAAGCGATGCCACTGGTCAAATGATTAATTGCAGTGGCTGCATATTGCCAAGGATAATGTGGGCTGCGATTTGCCCCATGCAAACTAGCCTGGTACAAGGCATGGGGATAAAAATGCGAGCCAGTATCCAGAGGTGTGGGGGGCATAACCAGAGCTACTCTTGCCCGCTCTGCTGCTTGCTGGGCAGCCACTCTAGCTGCGTATGTGTTGCCAATAATTACTAAGTCGTAGTCTACAGCCAAAACAGTACTTGTACTCCAACCATCAACAGACCTATTTTAAGCGGATAGTTGCAAATAACGACGGACTAAAATAATTGCTACTAAATCATCGATCGGGCGTGGGGGTAGGCGCATCCCTTGGGGCATCAGGCGTTGGAAGCCCTGGGGTGGATACATTTCCCAATATAAATCGCGGGCAGCTAAAGTGCTGTAATGCTCGTCTACTAGGGTGATCGGCGTTTCTGGTAAGGCTTGAGTAAGTTTTTTTTGCCACTGCTTGGCCGTGGTGCGATCGCCCATTACTACTTGTAATACTTGCCATTGGGTACAGAGGGCAGGGAGTTGCTCTAACAGAGTGTCAGAGGGGAGGACTTCATGATATAAAGCTATCCCCGCTCGATCGACCACTGCCACGCCGCATTTGTCCTTACCCGGATCGAAGCCTAGATATACCATTAGCGAGTATTTTTCAGCGCATCACCCTGACGAGTAAACTGATCGGTAAAGATACTCATCACTGTGCGATCGCGCAGTTTGATGTTGGCATTGATGCTCATGCCGTTTTCAAGCTTGATATCTTTGGTATTGACAGTCATCGCCTGCTTATCCAATTTGATTTTGGCTGGAAAGCGATAGAACTGATTGGCTTGATCTGGAGGCAAGACATCGGAGCCAATCCATTCTAGAGTGCCTTTAATATCGCCAAACTCACTGAAGTTAAAGGAATCAATACGGACATCAACTTTTAAAGGCTGTCCGGTCTGCTGAGCTTCCGCAAAACGAGATGTCACAAAACCAATGTCTTTGTTGGTGATGTAGATTTTGGCTACCAGATTGTTGTCTGGAACGATTTGAACGATCGCATCAGGAGAATTGGTGTTAACCAAGCCTTCCGCAAAAGCTTTCAGTTCAAACACAGTACCATCGGAAGGAGAGCGAATTTCTTGATACTTTAGGTTCTGGGTAGCTTGAGTAAGTTGGCTGCCTAATTCAGTGATTTTCTTTTCGTTCTCAACAATGACTTTGTTGATTTGGCTATCGATTTCGGCAATCCGCTTGTCATTGTCGGAAGTGCGGGCATAGAGATCTTTTTGGTTGCCTGCTACGTTCTGGTTGAGCTTGGCTTTGCTCTGTCCCGAACTGAGTTGTAATCTCACCAGCTCTTCGTCTAACTGAGCAATTTCAGAATTTCGTTGACCGATCAATTGATTTTGTTCTTGAATGCGCTGCTGCTGGTTTTGGGCTTCGGTGCTATTCGCCGCAAGCAAGCGCTGCTTTTCGATCTGTAAGCGACCCCGTTCTTGAATTTGTTGCTCTAACTCACTGGCATTGGAGTCTACTTTTTGTTTTTGGGTGGTTGCCTGCACGCGAGAAATGGCACCCTGAGCAACTGCTGGCCCTAAATCCGCCAAAATATTTTGGTTGCTTTTAAGCGTTTGCTGAGCCGCAATAATTCTGGCTTGGTTTTGGCTGAGCTGTCGATCGACTTGAGATAACTCGGAACCCAAACGAGCACCACTGCTCTGCAATCCAGATTTCAGGCTAGAGATATTGTCTCTATAGCCACTAATTTGGTTCAAGAAACCTTGACGACGTACCCGGTTCTCGCTTTTTTGCTTTTCTACCTGACCCACTTCAAACTGACCAGCAGCCAATCTGGTATTTAACTCTGCAATATTGGTGCGCAGCCGACCTTGCTGTTCAGCAGTCAATGCACCACCATTAGCACCAGCCAATTCTGTCCGAAAGAGCTGATTTTCAGCAGCTAGGGTATTGCGGCTTCTAGTCAAAGCCAATACTTCTGGTTTGATATTATTAGTGGGTGCAGTTTTAGCAGCGCCAGGATTGAGTTGACTGCGATAGAACCGATTTTCTTCTTCTAAAGCGGCTTTAGTACTAGCCAAAGAGCTAAGCTGTGATTCTGGCACAGTGGATTCTAACTGTACTAACAAGTCACCAGCTTTGACCTTGTCACCATTTTTTACAAATACTTTTTTCACCACTCCACTGATAGGAGCTTGGACTTTTTTCACATCGCTAATTGGCTCTAGCTTTCCTTGAGCGGGCACCGCTTCTTCGATGCGAGCAAAACAAGCCCAAGTAACCAAGGCTGCTGTAATACCCATAATGCCCCAGACGATCGCCCGTGACCAGACTTGAGACTGTTGGAACACCACTGATTGGCCAAAGTTAGTGGCCGTAAACAAGCTGCTTTCATCCCGGTTGGCCAAATTGGCATTAGGTCTGACCGGGCGAAGTTCGGCTGGCTCAACCTTGGCTAGTTGGCCGCTGGCAGGCTGCCGATCTTCAATATTCTTGCTGCTGTCCATTGGTGCTCCTGAAGGTAATTAAAAAGGGGTTTGAATTTAGGGGTTAATAGAAAAATTTAAGCCTGGAACTCTTGCTGTTGATATAGGCAGTAGTAGCGGCCTTTTAGCGCCATCAGATCATTGTGAGTGCCCTGTTCTACCACCAAGCCTTTATCCATCATGACAATAACATCAGCCGATCGAATTGTGCTAAGGCGGTGGGTGATAAAAAACACTGTTCTGCCCTCGAAAGCCGATGCTAAGTTCACACAAACCTGGCGCTCGCTGTCATAGTCTAAAGCACTAGTAGCCTCATCTAAGATTAAGAGCTGGGGATTTTGTAACACGGTACGAGCGATCGCAATTCGTTGACGTTGACCACCAGACAGAGCCGAACCACGTTCACCTACTTTGGTGTTGTAACCAGAGGGCAGACCCATAATAAACTCATGGGCAGCGGCGATCTTGGCTGCTTCAATGATCTGTTCAGAGGTTGCTTCTGGGTTAGTAAGAGCAATGTTTTCTTGAATAGTGCCATTAAATAGCAAGGTGTCTTGGAGTACAACTCCAACTTGTCGGCGCAGCGAATACAGCTCTACCTTATTGATATCATAGCCATCGATTAATATCCTTCCGCTCTTTGGCGCATAAAGTCGCGGCACTAGTTTCATGAGCGTACTCTTACCCGAGCCACTCAAACCCACAATTCCTACAAACTGACCCGGTTCAAAGGCCAAATTCACATTGTTGAGCTGTAAAGCGGGGCTGCCAGGAAAGCTGAAGTTGAGGTTTTCAAACTTCACGGCACCATCGATCGAAGGCAATGGAATATTATTTAGGTCTTCTTCAGTCACTTCTTGCGGCGTATCAATAATGTCACCTAAGCGCTCTAGAGATAGGGCAGTTTCTTGGAAACTCTGCCAGAGCTGAACCAAACGTAACAAGGGCTGGGTCGTGTAGCCTGCAATAATTCGGAAGGCGATGAGCTGACCAAGAGTCAGCTTATTATCTAGCACCAAGAAAGCCCCAACCCACAGCAGTAACAGACCAGAGAACTTGTTTAAGAAGCCGCTGATTGCTCCGGCATTAGTAGAAGTAGTAGCAGTCTTAAACCCAGCGCTTACATAGCGGGCATAGCGCTGCTGCCACTGCCAACGGGTGCGCAGCTCAATATTTTGGGCTTTGATGGTTTGGATGCCGCCCACTACTTCTACTAAGTAAGACTGGGTTTCGGCGTTACGCTCGGCTTTGGCTCGGAGCTGCTTACGGACGATCGGCGACACAATCCAAGTCAACATCGCAAAGGCCGGTAAGGTAGCTAGAGCAACCAGAGTCAAGAGGGGGCTGTAGAACAACATTACCGCGATATAGACAACCGAAAAGATAGCATCTAGTACCACCGTCAAGGCTGTACCGGTAAGAAACTGGCGAATATTTTCTAGCTCGTTAATCCGAGTGGCTAGTTCCCCTACTGGGCGCTTTTCATAGTAGCTCAAAGGTAGCCGCAGCAGATGATCAATAATCTCGGAACCCAAAGAAAGATCGATGCGATTGGTGGTATCAACAAACAAATTAGTCCGCAGCGCCGTCAAAATTGCCTCAACAATCGCCATCGCAATCAGCAACGCCCCAAAGGTATTCAGAGTGGCTGGACTATTTTGGTT
>JANOXZ010000045.1:0-2520 GCA_031418695.1 Synechococcales cyanobacterium VAR_35_metabat_10 | reverse complement strand
TATTGATTTTTACAGTAGAAATATGGCGAGCGTCGCCTAGTGGTTATGGCAGAGGTTTGTGGTGCCTCCACTCGCGGGTTCGAATCCCGTCGTTCGCCCTCTTCGGTTGTTCCAAAAAATCCCTGACTAAAGTCAGGGATTTTTTGCGTTGGTAGTTGTTAGATTGGATGTTCGATCGTTATTAATGACCTTGAATGCGTCGAGTTTCCATCGCTGTGAAGGCAACTGCCTCAAAGTCAAACCAGTTTGTTACAAACTTAAATAACTTCCAGAATCGCTCTTCTTCAAGCAGATTGAGATCGATTCGATCGCTATAACCTGTTGTCAAAAAATCAGATAAGGCTCGTTCGCTCTCAAACAAGTTTGCTGGGAGTCCGATTTTAGCTAATACTGCTGCATGACTTTGACACCTGTTGGTAAGGTGACACACTCACCCATTGGATAAATATGAGGTCTAGATGATTTAGAGCTTCTACGAATTATTTCCAGATGTGCAGCACGATCGATCGATTGTCGATCTGGACAGGTATACCCAGCTTCTTTTGCCGTGGATAGGGTATTGCCAAGAGCGTCATTAATAAAAGATTTATCCTCACCGATCGCCTTTTCTAGCTGGTAGTTAGCATACGCCCAGTAGACAAGAACTGTCGGCTGATTCACGTATGCAAGTAAGCTCAGTAAAATAAGCGATGTCCCAGCGACTATCCTAATTTTAAGTTTGTTGGAGATCGACTTTTTCATGGGGCTAGGATTCGAGCGCAGGGTGAACGCACTTAAAATTTATATTATTGAAAACAATAATAAACTAGACGTAGATTTGATTCATCAAAGATGTGGAATCTATATCCGTCCGTAGCTTTGGCTAATTAATTGTGTTAAGTTGATTTGGAACTAATATCATTTCAAATGAAGCTAAAGCCTAAGCATAGTATCGCCGAACACTTTGATGAGATAGAGGACATTAGGATTGAACGTGGAAAAAAACATAAGCTAATCGACATCATCACGATCTCCATTTGTGCTGTAGTATGTGGAGCGGACGGATGGATAGATATAGAAATGTATGGTATAGCCAGAAAAAAGTGGTTAGAAAAATTCTTAGAACTACCGAATGGAATCCCATCTCATGATACATTTGCTAGAGTGTTTGCACAAATTAATCCTGATGAATTTAATAAATCATTCCTGAGTTGGATTAAAGGAATAAGTAAAATAACCGCAGGAGAAATAATTGCCTTTGATGGAAAACAATCTCGAAACTCAGGAGATGAAAAGAATGGTCAAGGTGTAATTAATACAGTAAGTGCTTGGGCTGCAAGCAACAGGTTAGTGTTAGGTCAAAAGAAAGTTGAGGGAAAATCCAATGAAATCACAGCACTTCCCGAACTGATTAAAGTCTTAGACTTAGTAGGATGTATAGTCACGATTGATGCAATGGGATGCCAGAAAGAAATAGTCAAAACAATTGTCGAAAAAGATGCTCACTATGTGATTGCCGTAAAAAAGAATCAACCAACTTTATACAAGCAAATAGAACAGCTATTTAAACAGGCAATTGAAACTCATGGAGAGGATCTCAACATGAGTAGCTTCAACAGTAGAGAGATGAATAGAGGTAGAGAAGAAATTCGCAATTACTTAATGATAACAGATGTTATGGAGCGAATAGATCCATTGCAAAAATGGAAAAACTTAACTAGCATTGGCATGGTAGAATCAGTTCGAGTTGCGAAAGAGAAGACTAGTATAGAAACTCGTTATTTTATCAGTAGTCTAGAAAACGATGCTCAGAAGTTAGCAGAAGCAATTAGAGGTCATTGGTCGATAGAAAATTCTCTTCATTGGGTGCTTGATGTTGCTTTTCAAGAAGATAATAGTCGAATCAAGAAGGATAATGCTCCAGCTAACTTCGCAGTTTTAAGACACATAGCAGTTAATATAATTAGTCAAAATAAGAGTCGAAAGCTAAGTGTGAGAAGTAAGAGATTTTTAGCGACACTTGATGAAGAATATTCAACTGAACTTTTGGAAGCTATTCTGTAATTTATTTGCATTAATTAATCTTAACTTGACTAAATAGTTAGTCAAACTTTGTGCTACGCTAAATTGAATTAATCCGATCTCACATTTGATTTGATTTTCATTTGATATTGTAGTAATCGTAGTTAGTTAATAAGTACTATTAAGTTAGCTGTTCTAGTTTTTATCGATCGAAACATACCCTATTTTGGTGCGTTCACCCTGACGTTGGATTTATTTATATCATTTTTTTTGTTTATATCATATATAAAAACAAATGGAGAAACAAATATAAGAAAGAAAGGCCAAAGACATGCCAATATTATCCAGAGACCAACTAATGTCATTATTAACGAAAAAGGATCCATTTATTTCCTGTATGTTGAGATAAAATCTTTACTACAGTATTCCCCGTGTAACAATCAAAATCTCAATAGTTGGCTAGTCTTTTAGTAGCCTAGAGTGGGTGAGGGCGGGTTTGATTGAGATTTTAGAATTATT
>JANOXZ010000044.1:0-9095 GCA_031418695.1 Synechococcales cyanobacterium VAR_35_metabat_10 | reverse complement strand
CTAATCCAGAAGTTTTCGATCGCCAAATAGTCAATATCAGTATTCAAGAAAGTTTCGATCGCCTCCGCTGGAGTCTCAACGATTGGCTGTCCAGCCACATTGAAACTAGTATTCAATAGAACCGGCACACCTTGTCGCTCTCGCACTAATTGATGACAGAGACTATGGAAATAAGGATTATCTGCTGCTGTTACTGTCTGAACCCGCCCAGTACCGTCAACATGGGTTACAGAAGGAATCAAATCATGAAATTCTTTTTTGATCTGTGGCACCACCAACATAAAAGGCGCAGCAACCTGCTGCTCAAATACAGTGGATACCGATTCCAGTGGAATTACCGGAGCAAAAGGCCGGAAAGCCTCACGGAATTTGACTCTGGCATTGATAATATCTTTCATCCGTTTAAAGGTCGGGTCGGCCATGATCGATCGCTGGCCTAAAGCGCGGGGGCCATACTCCGATCCACCTGCAAACCGAGCTACTACGTTTCCTTGTGCCAAAGACTGAGCTGCACGGGGCACGATCGAAGCAGGCGACAATTCTTCTACGACAATATCTGCCGCAAATTGCGAAATTGCAAACTCTACTTCTTCAACACTATATTGTTTGCCAAAGCCCGCTTTGGTTAATGTTGACCGCTTGCTACCACCGGCATTATGGTAAGCCCACAAGGCACAGCCTGCGGCAATACCACCATCACCAGCAGCCGGAAAGATGAAAATATCATCCAGACCCAGTTGCTGTAGAAGCTTATAGTTAGCCACCGAGTTTAAGCCGACACCTCCAGCAATACACAATTTCTTTAAACCAGTGCGTTTAACAGCCAAACCAACTATGTGTAGTAAGGCTTGCTCCAATTCTTGCTGAACTTTATAGGCTAGATCCACCAAATAACTGCGTAGATACGGCTTGCCTTCGCCGTTATCATAAAGTTTTTCTAGTGCCGCAATCTCTAAGAAAATATCATAGGCCGAAATTTTTAGGCTAAAGTCATCAGCCATGGTTTGAATCCAACGCTGAAAGTGGGGTTGATGTCGGCCAAAAGGTGCCAAGCCCATCAATTTACCCGATTCAGCATGGCGCACTTTTTCGTTGATCTGACCCACAAACCCGGCTTTGCGGGTAACATATTCATAGACAAACCCCAGGGTAGAAAGCCCAGCCAGATGCGCTGCTACGGTTTCGCTATGCAGAGTGGTGAGCTGAGTACCTTTGCCAGTATAGATTGTGTAAGATTCAGTCTGTCGATCAACAGTGCTACCAGAAGCATCAACTACTAAGACGATCGATTCTTCAAAACCCGATGGATAATATGCGGAATAAGCATGAGCCAAATGATGACTAGGAATTCTCTGTACTTTGTTGACTAATTCTGGGGCAAGGACACTTCGGAGGATATCGGGAGCATAGTCGTGTCCCGGCATATTGGCAGTAATAGTTTCTAGATCTCCCATGCCAATACCAATGGTGTCGATCGCATACCGCATGGCTTCGTGAGGTAGTTGAATCTGACTGGCATCACCAGGTGAATGCAACATATAGCCGGGACTGTATTTTTGGCGATCAAGTCTTTCTTGTTCAATCGCCACTAATATTTCACCGTCTTTGACAATTGCTACCGATCGTTCATGTCCTAAATTGATGCCGAGATGGTACTGCATAAAAAGATAGATGGGTTTTGTTGAGTAAATCACTTTGACACCATCATTTTGGTGATTTCCATCAGAAACCCGGCCTTTACTTCAGCAAAGGCTGCATTTGTTTCAAAGAGATCAAATGCTATGTTTTTCTCTGTAAATCACTAATTAATAAGGTGTTGATCTGGAGTGTATACTAGCAAGTCACAAAATGTAACCGTATAGACTTGCTAATATTTTATTGCCCAACCTACAAACCATAAGTTACTTCTTGTAGGAGATATCGAAGTATTTATTTTCACTAATATGAAAATGCATAAAATGCTTCAATAAGAAGTGATCGAGATCGCCTGTTTTCAATCTACTTTAACCAACTAATTGATTACATCCAACATTTTGATGGTAGATTCACCATAAAACAACTGCCCTCTCCTACTTGACTACGCAGATCGACGCTGCCGCCATGCAGTTCTACAACTTGTTTGACGATGGCTAGCCCTAATCCAGTGCCTGCATATTGTCGATTAAACTTGCTATCAATTTGAATGAAAGGCTGAAATAGTTTAGATTGATCTTCTGGTGCGATACCAATTCCGGTATCTGACACCTCAAAACACAGGTGCTTTTCACTATTTTCTTGAGACTTAAATAGAACTCGTAAATTCACACTGCCTTTTGGTGGCGTGAACTTAATAGCATTGCTCAATAAATTGATTAACACTTGTCGAATTCGACGTTCGTCAATGTTGACAGTGGCTAAATCCACTAGTATTTCAGACTGGATTTTGAGTTGTTTGCTGGCAGCTTGCTGTTTAATAAAATTGAGACTAGACTCACAAAGAGTCATTAAAGATACTGGCATGATCTCAAGTTCTAATTTCCCGGCAGCAATTTTAGAGACATCCAAAATATCATTGATAAGTTCTAGTAAATGCCTACCGCTGGCTTCCGTCATGGCAACCCACTTAAGTTGGTCTTCATTGAGCGAACCAAAAACTTCTTCCTGTAAACCTTGCGACATTCCAATAATTGCATTTAATGGAGTCCGTAATTCATGACTCATCGTAGCCAAAAATTCATCTTTAAGACGGGTGGCATGAAGTAGTTCTTGGTTAGTTAAGTCCAGCCTTTTATTAACTTGCTGGAGTTCGTCTTCTTGAAGCTGTCTTTCTCGCAGAGCAGCTTTTTGGATGGTGATGTCACGGGAAACACAAATCAGTTGGCCATTTGGTAACAGCGATAAAGATAGCTCTTGATTAAAGGTTTCACCATTTTTACGAATCCCGATCGCCTCCCCTCGCCACTGCCCATCGGCAGATAGCGCTGGAGATACTTCTGCTTGAAAATGTGCTATTTGTTCTGGGGAGTACAAACATAGTGCAGATTTGTCCTGTAGTTCTGATACAGCGTAGCCAAACATCTCAGCATAGCTACGGTTTATATAAAGCAATTGGCTTTTGTTTGAAATTGCAATACCGTCAGTAGAGCTTTCGATCGCCGCAGATTTTTGAGCTAGTGACTCGTAGAGTTGAGCATTTTGCAGGGTAATCACAGCTTGAGTAGCAATAAATTCCAGCACGATTTGCTGATCAGTGCTAAAGACTCCAGCCGTATGTCTGCTTTCCAAATAAATTATTCCGCGCAATTTCCCTTTGTCGAGTAAAGGCAGACACATCACACTTTTGGGCTGGTAACGGAGTAAATAGTCGTCTTCTAACAAAGATGTATTATCTAGAATGATGGTCTGTCCGCAATTCCGCACTTGGTTAATAAGCTTGAGGGGTAGATAACTGCATTCCTCTAAGGTCGAATAAATGAGCTGATCAGGAGTATCTATGGAAATAGCTGTTTGCACAGAAATATTTGGATCAATACCATAAACTTGCCATACTTGTTGATCTTCAGAGGATGAATCGACATCAAGGATATTTTTGTTGTGACTGAGCAGAATAGGAATACAAATTTCTGCCCCAGAGTTTTTCAAAAGAATTTGGCAGAGTTGATTGATCAGAGCTGGTAATTCAACAATGCTCGATAACGCTTGGGTAGACTGAATTACAGCAGCTAAATCAAAAGAATTGATTCCCTGACTACTGGTGATTCTGGTCGTAAAAGCATGGGTAATAGTGGTGAGCGCCGATAAATGATGATCTTTTGGTTGTTGCGATCGCAGAATAGGAGCAATGATTTGAGGATATCTTTGGACTAACTGGTCAGTTTTAGCGGTGGCACCCCAGCGGGCATAGCAATAATAGGCTTCTTGTAAGTAAACAGCAGCAATTTTTTCTTTGCCCCATTCCAAATAGAATTTAGCGGCCAGTTCGTTGGCTAGAGCTTCTTCTTGCAAATATCTATGCGCTTTTGCGCCAGCGATCGCTCGATCGTACAGCTCTATGGCCGCAGTGAAATTGGCCAATACCCGGCATCTTTCGGCCTCAATAAGATCACATTTATGCTGGAAGTTACCAGGCATCAATTTTGCTCTGGTTCGGAGGTTCTTCTGTAGAATTGCCACTCGCTGAATCAGTTGTTTTTGGGTGCGACTATCGCTTTGCGGATAAGCAGCTAGACGGGTCAGGGCATCAAACAACCAAATGTGAATTTTGGTCATTCCGGTAGTTTCTGGTGACTCATAACGAAGCTGGGCATCGGCGTAACTCAAAGCAGTAGGAATATCTGATAACAAATATGCTACGTAAGTTTGGAAACCATACATGGTAGACAAGAAAGGTTTTTCCTTGCCAGATACCTCATTTAGATTGATAGGCAATTTATTGCGTAGTTGCTGAATTGTTTGCAGTAATAGATCAAAGTACTGTTGGCTGGATGCATCTTTAGATTGAATAACGACTTCTTGTAAGTCAGACATTCGATCGCCAATTTCATCCAAAGAAATACCCGCAAAAAATCTGGTTAGCATCGACATCCCAGTACTGATACCCATGAAAGTCAAATTACCACTGTCGATCGCGGCTCTCAGGCTTTCGTCCATCACTGGAATACTGCTGCGCAGATCTTTCCGCCAAGGTTGCGAGAACCACGGAATAATGACTTTTACTTTAGCCGTAATAAATAAATCACCATAGCGATCGGCTAGCGTAATTGCTAATTGCCCAAATTGATAGCTGCGTTCTAACTCCCCTAAGCTAGAAAGAATCATGCTGTAGTAGGCATAAAAGCTAGCTGCCCATGGTGAGTTTCCATGCTGCAAAGTGATTCGAACCCCCACTGTTGCTAACACCACCATCAATTTTGGGGAGCTAAGATAAGTTGGCATCTGCAATAGATCCATAATTCTCAATGCCGCTTTTTGTTCGGGCAGAACCATTTCAGCTAAGCTGCCTAATTTCTCGGGATTGTGACCCCGCAGAGCGACTTTGGTTTTTATTAACTCCTGAATCAGCTCTAACCGTTTCGGGTGCGGCGATAAGTTAATACCTAGCTGTTGCAATATTTCTAAGGCACTGCTGATCGCCTTTTGATATTGTTTTTGGATAGTATGCAACTGAATAATAATTTCATAGACTTTCAGCCGATCGAGCACATTCTTGGCCTGATCCAATACCAGATGTGCCAAGATGGGAACAGCATCCAAATCGCCCTGCAGAAAGGCAGTCTCAGCCAGGGTTTCATACAGTGCCAGGGTAATTTGATATTGCGTCTGCCAACCAGTTGACCCTAATAATTCACTACCAATTTGAGCATAGTTAAAAGCGGCCTGATAGGCCGTAGCAGCCTTAGCTTTCTGGGCAGCCTGAAGATTCAACTCCGCTAACATCTGTTGTTCAGCCACATCCTGAATGAGTGTGATAGCCTCATTGAAATGATTGACAATAGTAAATAGCTGATTTGTGGGATTATTTGCTAATAGTAAACGACCAATTTGCAGATGAGTATGCTGCTTGCGATCGGCTGGAATGAGAGAATAGGAGGCTTGCTGTACTCGATCGTGTAAAAAGCGATAGCGAGGACTTATTGATTGATCTGCGTCCATTGGCTGGCTAGAATTAGCTTGAAAGAATTTGTAGACTTGGCTAGTCGGTAAAATCAGCCCAGTTTGTAAGCCCAGCCATAATGCCTCCGAAACCGATTGTGGGGATTGTTCTGAAACGATCGATAAAGTCTCTAGATCAAATTGATTGCCAATGCAAGCGGCTAACTTGAGGATTTCTTGAGCTGCAACGGGGAGCTTTTGTAGCTGTGTCACCATTAGTTCCACCACATCACTCGTAAGAGATAGGGCTTGAACATGAGCAATATCGCATTCCCAGTAGCCAGCTCGGTTAAAAGTAATCTCACCATCAGCTTGCAGTGATTTCAAAAACTGGGTAGTAAAAAAAGGATTTCCTTGAGTTTTGCGATCGATCAAGGTGCTTAAAGGTTGTGCTCGTTCGATCGAACAGTGTAAAGTATCAGCAACTAATTGATTGGTATCCTGAAAATTCAAAGGAGTTAGGGTGATGGTCTGAAGAATAGCCTGGGATTGCTTCAGTTCCTCGATAGTCAACATCAAAGGATGAGCGATCGATACTTCATTATCTCGATAGGCTCCCAACAGCAGCAAATATCCTTTGCCCTCCATTAACAGCTTAATTAGTTGCAGCGAAGCGGAGTCAGCCCATTGTAGATCATCTAAAAATATTACCAAAGGATGCTCAGTAGTGGCAAATACTTCAATGAATTTTTGAAATAGTAAATTGAAGCGCTGTTGTGCTGCGCTTCCAGCTAATTCAGTACTGGGTGGTTGTGAACCAATGATTTTTGCTAATGCCGGAATCACCTCAACTAAAACTTGACCATTCTCACCCACTGCTGCCAATATTTTGCTTTTCCAAGTAGCCAATTGAGCATCATTTTCACTTAACAGTTGTCCAACTAAATCCTGAAATGCTTGACAAAAAGCGCTCAAAGGCAGACTGCGATTGAATTGATCATACTTGCCTTTAATGAAATAGCCCTGCTGCCGAGAGATGGGTTTATGGACTTCGTTAATAACTACAGTTTTGCCAATTCCCGAGAATCCGGCTACCAGCATCATTTCAGTCTGTCCCTGACTGACTCGGGCAAACGCTGCTAATAAGGTTTGGACTTCTATTTGCCGCCCATAGAGTTTTTCGGGAATAGCGAATCGATCGCTGAGATCCTGTTGCCCCAATTCAAATTCATTGATTTTTGTAGTGACTTGCCATTGAGCTAAGCATTTTTCTAAATCATGCTGAAGACCTAAGGCGCTCTGATACCGGTTCTCGGCGTTTTTGGACATTAATTTGGCAATTATCCGAGAGACTACGATCGGGATTTCTGGCTTAACTTCACTCACTGGCACCGCGATTTTGGCCAAGTGACAATGGACTAATTCTAGTGGATCTACGGTAACAAAGGGTTGTTTGCCGGTCAGCAGCTCATATAAAGTGACTCCCAAGCTATAAAAATCGCTACGGTAATCAATGCCCCGATTCATTCTGCCGGTTTGCTCTGGCGAAATATAAGCGAGGGTGCCTTCTAAAAGCTGGGGGCTAACTAGTTCTTGGGTTTCTTGGGGGAGTAAAGAGGCGATCGAAAAGTCAATGAGCTTAACTTGCTTAGTGACAGGATGAATCAGAATATTAGCGGGCTTAATATCTTTATGAATAATCCGTCGCTGGCCAAGGGATTGAAGAGTAACGGTGAGTTGAATGCCAATTTCCAAAATATCGATTAGGGATAATTGCGGCAGGTATTGGTCTAAAGCAATGCCCCCAAAATCTTCCATCACGATCGCATAGCCCCGACCATGCTCTTCGAGGCTGTAAATCTGCACGGTTCCCGGCAAATCTAAGTCTTTGGCGATCGTGTATTGATGCCTAAAGTTAATCAGATCTTGATAGCTAGGGTATTCTGCTGATAACAGCTTGATAATGACCGGACGAGGGCTAGCACCAACAACCTCTTGCTGCGCTCGATACACGATGCTTTTGGAGTGATGATGTATTTTTTCGAGTAGTTCATAACCCGGAAGATGAAGATAGGCGCTTGCTCTGGTCATTATTTTCCGATCGGTACTATTCCTGGCAGTCTGGGAGACATTGTTTTGAGTAATATTCCCTGTTATGTGGCTTGATGAACGAAAATCAGGGGAAATACTGGAGTTCACACCTTTTATATCACTAGAGCAATTGTGTTCCCAGATTCGTTAGCATAGTATCAGGCCGACTTTTTCAATGAAAACATAGTCGCACGTCTCCTGATACCAGTCAGATTAACTTGCCGGAGTAAAGCATGACGAACCAACCCATTTTATGTCTCAACTACATTGGAGGCAAGTGGCAAGCCGCAAATAATGACGGACAGATCGAAAGCCGCAATCCTGCTCAATGGAACGAAATTGTAGCGATCGCCACTAACTCCGATCGGACAGATGTAGATTTGGCAGTCCAGGCTGCCCGGGAAGCCTATCGACACTGGCGACTAGTGCCCGCTCCGGTGCGGGCGGAGAAACTATTTCGGGTCGGAGAATTATTGCAGCAACGCAAAGAAGAATTGGCAATGCTCATGAGTCGGGAAATGGGTAAACCGATCGCCGAAGCCCGGGGCGATGTGCAAGAAGGAATTGACTGTGCCTTCTACTACGCTGGCGAAGGTCGGCGATTATTTGGTCAAACCATGCCATCAGAGTTGAGCAACAAGTTTGCCATGACCGTACGGATGCCGATCGGAGTTTGTGCCCTCATTACACCCTGGAACTTTCCGGTGGCGATTCCTTGCTGGAAATCTTTGCCTGCTCTAGTCTGTGGCAATACCATCATCTTAAAACCAGCCAAAGACACCCCAGCTTGCGCCTCGATGCTGTTTGAAGTCTTTGCTGCCGCCGGATTTCCGCCCGGTGTGGTGAATCTTCTTCAGGGTTCTGGCGAGGTTATTGGTTCCGCACTAGCCGAACATCCCGGCGTTGATCTACTCTCGCTGACAGGTTCTTCGGCCACCGGGGCAAAGGTGGCCGAAATTTGTGGCCGTACCCATAAGCGGTTATGTTTGGAGTTAGGGGGCAAGAATGCCCAGATTGTAATGGAAGACGCTAACCTGGAACTAGCATTGGAGGGTGCATTGTGGGGTGCTTTTGGTACGACGGGACAACGTTGCACGGCTACCAGTCGCCTGTTGCTGCATAGTGACATTAAGGCTGAATTTACAGCCCGATTGTTAGAACGAACCAAACAGTTGAAGATTGGTGCTGGTATTGAACCCAGCAATGAAATTGGCCCCTTAGTCAATCCGGCACAACTGGAACGAGTCAAAGCTTATATCGACATTGCGCGAAATGAAGGTGCCCAGGTTTTGATTGGTGGTGTATCGTTGGCGCAGCCTTTCGGTAAGGAAATCGAAAACAAAGAACAGGGGTGCTTCTTTCAACCGACCATTCTAGATGGGGTGACTCCCAATATGCGGGTGGCCAGAGAGGAGATTTTTGGTCCAGTGGTG
>JANOXZ010000043.1:0-2453 GCA_031418695.1 Synechococcales cyanobacterium VAR_35_metabat_10 | reverse complement strand
CATCCGCGATCGCAATCCTGATGTGCCTTTACCGGTGGCTGAGGTGATCGATCGGGCGTTGCACGAAGGCTCGGTGAAAGATCCGGTGCTGCATTATCAACGGGTTGCTGACTTTAAAGCAGATTTGCTGAAAGCTTTTGAAGAGGTTTCAGTATAATATTCAATAACTTCTATTCATCTCATAATGGATCCCGACGAAACTAAGTCTTTGCAGCAACCTCAGTCACCTGACTTGAATGGTACTTCTAGCAAAACTCCTGATACTTTGGTTGTTCCGGGTATGCAGCCGTTAAAGAACCCGATAAAAACGGCGGAGTTTGCTGCGCGGCCAGGGTTTTGGGAAGATCTGCGGAAGCCTGTAAAATGGGTGCTCACGTTTTTGGTGCCGTTGCTGGTCTTGATTTTGATTGGATCGGGGCTGTTCAATTTGGCGAAGTCAATGTTTGGTGGTAAGGCGGCGAATCAGCCGGTGTCGCAACAAGCTACTGAGCAACCGGTGGTGACTGCTAGCCCTAGCCCGACAGCGGTGGCTAAAAGTAATGGCTGTGCTGATTTACCGGCGCGGATGTCGCAGGCTAAGGTAACTGGGGTGCAGGTGGATAAGGCTTTTTACAAAGCACATCCCGATCGAGTGGGTAAGCCTTTGACTGAGGCTGATGCTGACTTGAAAAAAGAATGGTGTTCGATCGCCGATCGATTGATTACCCAAAAGTCAGCAAAATAATTTGGTGTTAATTCAGTACTCAGGTTACAAAAGACTATGGAAACTCAGATCTGGAGAAAAGGAGAAATCGTTGGCAATGGCCGCTTCGAGATCCTGCAAGAACTTGGGGCGGGGGGGGTTGGGATCACTTATTTGGCTTATGATCGTGTTAAAAAGCAGCAAATAGCTATAAAGACTCTGAATTCTAACCAACAAAGGGAAGGAGATTTTGCAGTCAGACAAAAAAAGTTTGAAGATGAAGGATTTACCCTGAGAGGTTTTCGTCATCCACATATCGTGAGAGTTTATGAGAAAGTTGAACTAAATGGTTTGCTCGGTTATGTGATGGAATATATTCCAGGCCAAGATTTAGCAAAGTATGTTAGAAACAAAGGACGTTTGAGTGAAACAGAAGCACTGCGCTACATCGATCAAGTTTCCCTGGCTTTGGAATATGTGCATCAAGATAATTTTCTACATCGAGATGTGAACCCACGTAATATTATGCTACGTCAAGACTCCGTCAATTCAGGTTTTCAGGAAGCTATTTTAATTGATTTTGGGCTGGCGCGAGAATTTGTAGAGTTACAACCGATTTATTTATCTAATACTCATGGCTCTGAACTATATAAGCCGATAGAGCAGTACGAAAAACGTGGGATTTTTGGACCGCCCACAGATATTTATGCTTTGGCGGTTACGTTGTATCACTTGCTAAATGGAGCACCATTAGGGAGTGGTAAGAATTGGATTGCTTTTACATCGATCTCCCGAAAGAGGAATCATGAAATAGGTCAGGGTGAGGAGTGCGATCGGGAGCTATGGGCAGAATTAATTAATGTGGGAGTGAGTGCTAGAACCTTGTCAGCTATTCAAGCTGGGATGGCGATCGAACCTGAAGATCGCCCTAAAAACATGACAGAGTTTCGGGATCTATTGGGTTTACTACCAGCCACTACACCACAAATAGAAATATCCACACTGAGATTTCTGGAGAAACCAACGGCATCGGAGTATGATTATGCAGAGGATATATCAGAACCATCATTACAACCAATTGTGAGAATATCCGTCAACCAAAATCCACAACTAGATTTAACAGCAGCAATTCCGACTAAATCAACGCCTACTAGAAATGATCAGAATTTGTCGGAGTTTTCACCTTGGCCTGGTAAGAAAAGATATAGTAAAGAAGATCCATTGGCAAGTTTAACGACAAATTCACCTACATCAGAATATATTGATGATATTTGGGAAGAATCAATTCGTGAAATATCTTCGACATCATTACCACATACCAGTCAACAACTATCAAAAAAAATATTACCAATCAGTCGGCGCTTAATTTTACGGGGGCTAGTAGGAACTGGAGGTATAGCTGGATTTAGCTTTGTTGGACTATTGCTAAAAAATCTGTTTAATTTACAACCTGCACCCAAAATCACCTCTGTATCACAACCCCCTGGTAAAAGTGATGCCACCGGTATAACAACAATAGTTCAGTTTACTACTGTAAAGCTGGACAACAAAGGCAATGTAATTGCTAGACCAACAGATAAAACACAAATAATTAAAGAATTTCTGGGTAATGGTGTGAGCCTAACTATGGTGAAAATACCTGCTGGTAGTTTTATGATGGGTTCACCCTTGAGTGAAAAAGAATTGAATGAACCTCAGAGTGATGAAAAACCTCAGCACAAGGTAAATATAAAAAATTATTTCTATATAGGACAAACAGAAGTGACTCAAG
>JANOXZ010000042.1:0-5226 GCA_031418695.1 Synechococcales cyanobacterium VAR_35_metabat_10 | reverse complement strand
AATACCGTTGGCAGCCATGGTAGCCAGCTTTAGATCTTCTAAACTAGGCGGCTTACCCGTAGACCAGCCAGAAAGAATGATCGCATCGGCTAAGCCCCGCTCGATAGTATCGCAGACGGCAGTAGTCAGGTGTGGAGTTCCCAAAGGCTGAGCATGTTTGACCAACACATCGGCCAATATTTTCACATCACAGCCCAGTTCTCGCCGGTAGCGGAGTAATTCATAAGCACACCCTTCAATCAATCCCTGATCGGTAGCCATCACTCCGGTCAACACATTCACCCGGATAAACTGCGCCCCCGTAGCCATGGCGATCGCCATGGCACTGCGAGCATCGTTGCGCAACACATTTACCCCCACCGGGATATTCACCAAACCTATTATTTTTTTGACCACCAAAGTCATGGTGCTGACTACCGCCGGGTCTACTTGACCTTTGGTAAAGGGGGCATCAAAAAAGTTTTCGACCATGATGCCATCTACGCCACCCGAGGCTAAGGCCAGAGCTTCTTGTTCTGCTCGATCAATGACAGCTTTGAGGCTACCACCCCAACGGGGCGAAGTTGGGAGCGGGAGTAAATGCACCACCCCAATAATGGGATGAGCGGTACGAAAAGTTTGCTTAAAATTCACAGAAAAAACGGGATGATAAAAAATTCAAAGCAGGCTGCCGGACGATTATAGAAATATATACACCGTCGGCTTCAGACCATGAACGCGATCGAAACTTTCTGATTCTACCACTCTAGATGGTAGGTAAATGTTAGAGACGATGCTGGGTGCCGAGGTTGAGCAAAGAATTCCACAGACCAAAATGGTCAACACAATTCGCCAAGATTAAGTAGCAAGATAAATGATTAGATGTGGGCGACTTGTTCACAATCCGCAACATCATGCTACTATGGTCAACAGTGGACAGTACCGTTCCAAAAAAAGACTGGCAATTCGGCCAGCTCCTGTACCTTAGACTGCTCTGGCGAGTAGATAGCGGTTCCAGGCTTTGTATATTATGTTGTCGGCATTGTGGTTGGCGATGTGGTGCGGTAATTAAAAAAAAGAATTTTGGGGTTGTAAGGCTCCCTGCTTTTGATGTGTCCTCTTCAACAGACCCTCAATAAAGTATTTAATGGTTAACAAACCTTCGATCGCCATATCTCATCTAGGTTGCGAAAAGAACAGAATAGATAGTGAACACATGCTCGGTCTGTTAGTTCAGGCTGGTTATCATGTGGACGCTGATGAGAACACCGCTGACTATGTAATAGTCAACACCTGTAGCTTTGTCGAAAGCGCCAGGGAAGAATCGGTGCGCACCCTAGTTGAACTAGCGGCTGCCGATAAAAAAATTGTGATCACTGGCTGCATGGCGCAGCATTTTCAGAGCCAGCTTTTGGATGAAATCCCGGAAGCGGTGGCAGTAGTGGGTACTGGTGATTATCACCATATTGTAAATGTCATTGAACGCGCTGGTGCTGGCGAACGAGTTGAGTTAATCTCGGCAGAGCCAACATACATTGCTGATGAATGGTTGCCTCGCTATCGCACTACCTCAGAAGGTGTAGCTTATTTGAGAATCGCTGAAGGCTGTGATTATGCCTGTAGCTTTTGCATTATTCCTCACTTACGCGGTAAACAGCGATCCCGGACGATCGAATCCTTAGTTAACGAAGCCCAGCGCCTAGCCGACGAAGGCGTTCAAGAATTAGTGTTGATCTCGCAAATCACCACTAACTATGGTCTAGATATTTATGGCAAGCCGCAGTTAGCAGAGCTACTACGGGCGTTGGGTAAAGTAGATATTCCGTGGATTCGGATGCACTATGCTTATCCAACTGGTTTGACTCCAGCGGTAATTGCGGCGATGCAAGAAACTCCTAATGTGATCCCCTACTTAGATTTGCCACTACAGCATTCTCACCCAGATATGCTGCGGGCAATGAATCGCCCTTGGCAGGGTCATGTAAACGATCGAATCATTGAAAATCTGCGGCAGGCTCTGCCTACTGCGGTGATGCGCACTACTTTTATTGTGGGCTTCCCCGGCGAAACCCCAGAGTACTTTACTCACCTAGAAGAATTCGTCGCCCGTCACCAGTTCGATCATGTCGGGGTGTTTACTTTCTCCGCAGAAGCTGAAGCTCCCGCCGGTAAACTGCCGAACCAAATTGATGCCGAAGTTATGACCGAACGTCATGATCGGATCATGGCGCTTCAGCAGCCAATTTCTTTGGCCAATAATCTCAAAGAAGTCGGCAAAATCGTTGATGTGTTGTTAGAGCAAGAAAATCCTAGCACTGGTGAAATGATCGGGCGCTCTGCTCGGTTTGCCCCAGAAGTAGACGGTCAAGTCTATGTGAAAGGTAGTGCTAGACTGGGTTCGATCGTCCCAGTTAAAATTGATCGGGCCGATCACTACGACTTATATGGGGAGGTTGTCGCCTTCTAATATTGCACCCGTCTAAATTGCACTAAGTTCAGAGAGCTACCCTGTTGTCTTGCCTAACCGGTTGTTTCAACTAAGTTATCTGACTGTATTGGTTTCAATCTGCTTGTTCTTTAAATAATTCTCCAAATTATGACCACTTCCTTTACTAGCCTCGGCATTTCTGATCACATTGTTTCGCAATTAGAAAAGCTAGGTATCACCGAACCCACTAATATCCAAATTCAAGCAATCCCAGAATTGCTGGCTGGTAGAGATGTGGTCGGTCAATCCCAAACTGGTACCGGTAAAACTGCGGCCTTCGCATTACCGATTCTAGAAAAAATTGATTTCCAAAAGCCTTGTGTACAAGCATTGATCTTAGCTCCTACTCGGGAACTAGCCATGCAAGTTTCGGAAGCGATGAAGACTTTTGTTACCTCCGAAGTACGCCGCTCACCGATTTTGACCGTCTATGGTGGTCAGTCGATCGATCAACAAATTCGTCGCCTAGATAGTGGTGTACCGATTGTAGTTGGTACTCCTGGTCGGGTAATTGACCTGATCGATCGGGGTAAATTACGTCTAGACCAAGTAGATTGGTTTGTGTTGGATGAAGCCGACGAAATGCTGAGCATGGGCTTCATTGACGATGTAGAGTTGGTGATGAAAAAGCTGCCTAGCACTAAGCAAACTGCTTTGTTCTCGGCGACTATGGCTCCCCAAATTCGCTCGTTGATCAACAAGTTCTTGAATGATCCCACGATCGTTACAGTACAGCAGCCCAAAGCCGCTCCTAGCCGAATTACTCAGCAAGTTTACTTCGTTCCTCGCGGTTGGAACAAAGCCCAAATGCTTCAGCCCATCATGGAGCTAGAGCAACCAGAATCGGCAATTATTTTTGTCCGCACCCGCAAGGCTGCTGCTGAACTAACTAGCCAACTTCAAGGTGCTGGTCACAGTGCCGACGAATACCATGGCGACTTGTCTCAAACTCAGCGGGAACGGTTATTACATCGCTTCCGCCAGTGTAAAGTACGCTGGATTGTAGCGACTGACATTGCAGCTCGTGGTTTAGATGTAGACCACCTGACCCACGTAATTAACTACGATTTACCAGATAGCGTAGAGAACTACATTCACCGCATTGGCCGGACTGGTCGGGCTGGTAAAGAAGGTACTGCAATTTCGTTGATTCACCCTATGGATCGCCGCAAAATGCAGGGCATCGAGCGCCGCACTAACCAAGCATTAGTTGTTTGCCAAATTCCTAGCCGTGCCCAAATCGAAGCTAAGCACTTACAAAAAGTTCAATCAGAAATTGTGGAAGCTTTGACGGGCGAAAGAGTAGCTTCTTTCTTACCGATCGTCGCTCAACTCAGCGAAGGTTATGACGTACATACTGTAGCTGCCGCTGCTCTGCAATTGGTCTACGATCGCTCTCGTCCTGCTTACTTAGATATGGAAGAGCCAGCTCCTCAAGAGCGTGGAGATCGCTACGAACGTGGTGATCGCGGAGACCGTGGTGGTTACGAACGCCGGGGTGGTGGCGGTGGTCGTCGCAGCAATCACAGCGATCGGCCTAGTGGTGAGAGCGCTGGTAAGCCAGTGTTACGCCAAGGTGATGTCAGCCGCCGCGATCGCACTGAAGATCGTTCTGAAGGTGGTGGCGATCGAGATTATCAAGAAGCAAGAGGCGCAGGTCGTCGTCGTCGCTAAGCTTTAGGGTCTTTGCACCCAGGGAATGGCAGTCTACAAAGACTGCCATTTTTTATTTACAGGTAAAACATAATGACTACAGCTTGAAAGTCGAAACTTTGCCCTAAGCTCCGGTGAAACCAGGACTAAATCTATGAACCACTAACAGCCACCGTATCAAGACGAATTTTATGACCGGATTTGCAATATCTTGAATGCCGCCCAAATCGGTGTAGTTCGCACTGTTAACACAGCTCAAGTTCTTTCCCATTGGCTCATCGGTCGAGAAATTATCGAAGAAGAGCAGCAAGGTCGTCAACGAGCAGAGTATGGTGAGGGCCTGTTGAAGACTCTTGCTCAAAAACTTGGTAACGACTATGGCAAAGGTTTTTCCTATGCTAATCTCAAGCTGATGCGGCAATTTTATTTGTCTTTTCCACAGCTTCTTACCCCCGATCAAAAAGGCTACGCAGTGCGTAGCCTTTTTCCCAATGCCGAAATCTCTACCTTTAGCTCGTTGGATGATTGGCAGCCGGGGCAGATTCATCACAACCTTTCATGGACTCATTATCGTGTCGTCATGCGGGTTGAAAATTTGCAAGCTCGATCGTTTTATGAAATCGAGGCTCTCAAAAATAACTGGTCTAGCAGCTTGTCGGAGTGAAACCCCAGAAGCCTTATCCAGTAAGCAATTACCTTGTAAAGCCTTGATAGCTGTAATCCAGTAACAGTCTGCATTATAGATTATTATCCCGACAGGCTGCTAGCCGTGAACTAGAGCGTCAAATTAACAGTCTTTTGTTTGAACGTCTCGCCAAAAGCACTGATAAACCAGGACTGATGGAGCTGGCGACCCAAGGGCAAATTATCCAAAAACCTGCCGATATCTTTAAAGATCCTTTCGTAATTGAATTTCTGGGATTGCCAGAATCACCGCGTTTAGTTGAGTCAGATCTCGAAAATGCTCTGATTGATAATCTGCAAACTGCCCGTTCGCTCATTCTAAGAAGGAGAAAGGAATAAAAACCTTGAGGGGTAAAGGACAAAGCCATTGTGGCAGCCTGTCAGGAAGAGGGACTGTTGCAAGGTAGGCTAGAGAGCATTTT
>JANOXZ010000041.1:0-4049 GCA_031418695.1 Synechococcales cyanobacterium VAR_35_metabat_10 | reverse complement strand
CATACTTACGCTTCCAACTAACTCCAGAAACTCCGGTGCTGTTATCGATGGAACGGGTTCAAGAAGCATTAGTTGTCCCGGCTAACTCAATTTCCCCACTGCCCAACCTGCCAGCTTTTTCGATCGGTCTGATTAATACCCGTGATCGAGTATTTTTGGTAATCGATTTAGCACAAATTTTGGGTTTACCACCCTTACCAATCAATCCGCAAAAATATCAAATCATTGTAGTTCAATCGTCTGTAATGGAATCCGAAGATCAAGAATCCAAGAAATACCTGGGACTTGCTGTACAGCAAGTTCGGGGAGTATCGCGTTTTAAAACAGCACATCTGCAATCTGTTAGCGAAGATTTTCCGGGCTGTTTGACTCCTTATTTATTGGGGAGTTTTGGCGAGGCCACAGAACGAATTTTAGTTTTAGATGCTGAGTTGATTGTTAACGCTCCACCACTATGCAAAAATCCTTTTTCTTTAGCAAAACCAAAATAGCTAATTAATTCAGGTTCTATCTACTAGCTTACAACTACTACAGAAATTCAACTAATGACTAACTCTCTCCCGTCAGAACATTTCAACCATGAATTAGATGATTTACCCCCCATTAGTCAAATGTTGGAGGTCACAGCGCCCTCTGCCAAATGGTGGCAGCAGCCAACTAAGATTTGGAATAACCTCTCAATCAAGGCAAAAATCACCACCTTGTTAGTGACTGGTGCAGTAATACCGGTGGTAATCGTTACACAGGGAATGGTGGGTCTATCGAGAGAAACGTCATTAAGCGACCTCAAAGATAGCTTAAAAACTAAGTTATTAGTTCTAGAAAATTCGGTAAAAGCTGAAACTCGTCAGATCGAAGACAGCTCTAATATCTTGGCACAGTCGGTAGCTGCTGCTGGTATTGACTTAGACGATGCGGCTGTAACGACAGCTCAGCAAGCCAAATTTGCTACTTTCATTCAGGCTGCCAAAAAGCAAAAACCTAATGCTAGCTTTTATTTGATCACTAACAGCAAGGGGCAAACTGTTGCTCAATCGGTGCAAATAGTCAAAGATGATTTCTCTAAATATTCACCAATACCTACCGATAAAATCACTTCAACTCAATTTATTTCAGTACCTAGTCAAATGGGTATTGAAGTAGGTGATATTAGCATTGTGCAAGCAGCATTGACTAATTCTCGATCGCTCTCAGGGGTAGAACTACTTAACGGTCAGTCATTGCAGAAATTAGGGCTAGCACAACAAGCTAACATTGGCCTCCGCAGTCAAGCTACCACCGGCTTATCAGAAGCAAAAAAACCCTATCCAGAAGGCACTTTTAATATAGATAATGGTAAGGTTGGCTTCGTGCTAATGTCGGTGCAACCGATTAAATTAAGTGGTAAACAGGTCGGTACAGCCATCGTCGGTACATTGGTAAATCGCAACTACGATATTGTAGACAAGTTAAGGAGCGAAACCGGGGTTTCTACCGCCACTCTGTTTGCCGAAGATTGGCGGGTCAGCACCAATGTGCCCTACAGCGATAAAACGACCCGAGCCGTGGGTACGAGGGTATCTAAAGCTGTTGCCGATAAAGTACTAAAAGAAGGCAAAGTCTTTTTGGGTGATGCCAATATTATTGGAGTTAACTACGTAACAGGTTACGCACCACTCTATGACTATCACCAACAGCTCAATCCGGCCACTGCCAAGCCGATCGGCATTGCCTATGTAGGTGAGCCAGAAACCAATGTAGATCGAAACTTACAAAAAATTACCTGGATGGGCTACGCAATCGGCGGCGGAGTGCTATTAATAGCTATTTTGTTACTAGCGCCTTCTCATCGATCGATCTCTCGCCCCATTCGTCGCCTCACCAAATTTGCCAATCTGATTGCCTCTGGTGATGCCAGCGTGCGGTTAGAAGTAAATGATCGCCAAGACGAAGTTGGTATTCTTAGCCGCAACCTAAACATCATGGCACAGAATATTGACCTGAATATTCAAGCCCGTCAACGAGAAGCCGCCCAGCAGCGTCAACAGCGAGAAACATTGGAGATGGAAATTTTCAATTTGGTAGAAGAAATCGAGGGTGCTACTAATGGAGATTTAACAGTGCGCGCCAGTTTGAACTCTATGGAATTAAGCACCGTTGCCGATTTATTTAACGCGGTAATTGATAGCTTGCGCGACATTGCGATCGAAGTAAAACAAGGCAGTGGCCAAGTAAGTGTTTCCTTGGGTGCTAACGAACAAGATATTCGTCAACTGTCAGAAAAAGCCACTACGGAAGCTGCCGAAATTCGTGGTACCTTAAATTCGTTTGAACAAATGACCGACTCAATTCAGTCGGTAGCAACCAATGCCAGCCAAGCATCGGCGATCGCTAATGATGCATATTCAGTAGTCCAAGCAGGCTCGGCGGCGATGGATCAAACAGTAACTAGTATTCTTAGTCTGCGCACCACCGTAGGTGAGACGGCGAAAAAAATGAAGCGATTGGGTGAATCTTCCCAGAAAATCTCTCAAGTAGTGACACTCATTGAAGAAATTGCTCTTAAAACTAACCTCTTGGCGATTAATGCCAGTGTGGAAGCCAGTCGCGCCGGAGAACAAGGCCATGGTTTTACGGTAGTTGCCGAACAAGTGGGAGCATTAGCCGAACAATCGGCTTCCGCCACCCGCGAAATCGCCCAAATTGTAGCGGCTATTCAAGCCGAAACCCAGGATGTAGCAGCGGTCATGGAATTAGGTACTGCCCAGGTAGTAGATGGTACTCGATCGGTGGAAATGACCAAGCAAAAGCTGAATGAAGTGCTCCAAAAGTCTCAAGAAATCAATATTTTGATGAATACTATTTCTACAGCTACTGTTTCTCAAGCAGAAACCGCGAAGGTGGTAACGCTCTTGATGCAACAAGTGACAGAAGCTTCGGAGGCTCGATCGGTTTTTTCTAGCCAAATGGCCACCTCCATGCAGTCTACTTCTCAAGTAGCCAAGAAACTCGAAGAAAAAGTCGCTCAATTCCAAGTGTAGTGTAATGGATAACGATAGACAAATCCCTCTCAAGTTCTTAGATGAAGCGGCAGATTGTTGCGATCGAATGGAGTCTACAGTACTCGGTTTAGCCAACAAAATCCCCAACCCCCAAGAACTAGATCAAGCTCTAAGAGCCGCTCATTCAATTAAAGGTGGGGCAGGCATGATGGGGTTTATCCCCTTGAGCCAGGTGGCACATCAGCTCGAAGATTTCTTTAAAATCCTCAGAGTTCGTTATCATGCCAAATCGATCGATACTGAAGTAGAAACTTTGTTATTACAAGGAATCGATTTTCTGCGGCAGGTGAGTGATCTCCATCGCCAAGGACAAGCAATAGATGAAGCTTGGCTAGTTAACCAGTCTCAACCAATTTTCGATCAACTGCGCCAACATTTAGGTGCGCTGCGTCCAGAAGATGAAGATGCTTTGTTATCTCAAGAAGGCGATGTGGATCCGGCAATGCTAATGCTGGAAAGCGCTCTCAAGGACTCGATCGATCTGCTAGCTATTCAATTAACTACTACATCCTCTGATCAACTCTTAGCATCACTCCAAGCCACTGCCGCAGAATTGACTGATTTTGGTCGGATGGCCAAATTAGAGCAGTTTGTAGATCTCTGTCGATCGGTGAAAAGCCATTGCCAAAACATTGCTCCTAATCAAGCAAAAGAACTTACCCAACAGGCATTAAAGGCTTGGCGCAAATCTCATTCGGTCGTTTTATTGGGTCGTTTCGAGAAAATGCCAACGAAAATCGCTGGATTTGCTCTAACTACCTCAGCTAATTTGGAACTCGATCAATTTAATCCTGAACTCTTAGGATTAGATGAACTCACTGAGTCGATCGATCTATCACTTTTACAGTCCGAAATTGCCAACCTTGATTTAGATAGTCTTAGCGAATTTTCAGCTAGTTTTGATGAAATTTCACCGATAGATCTGTTTGCACCTTCGGCGATCGGCGAATTAATGTCTGACTTTGCCAACTTCGAGATCCCAGAATTCTTATTGGCAGAACCGGAATT
>JANOXZ010000040.1:0-3194 GCA_031418695.1 Synechococcales cyanobacterium VAR_35_metabat_10 | reverse complement strand
AAGCTATTCACCGTGTCATGGCCGATCGGCAGCATATCACCTAACCAAATGCCGATCGCAATAACATATTGACTCAGGGGTGGATGGGCATTAAAGAACGGGGTATTAGTCAGGTAATTATTGGCAAATTTGGCGTAATAGACTTCATCAAAAACAAAAGAGTTAAAGCGACCTAGCCCCCAAAAACGTAGACCGATCGACATGGCAAAAATTGCCACCATTGTCCACCAATAAGCAGACATGGTGTTCAAAAAAGATTTGGAAGTTTTGTCAGACATAGGCAATTGGCGGCTGTCGCTAGCGGTTATTTCTTAGCTTCGCACGAAATGCTGCTGATAACCGGTGAGTTTAGGTAGCCGTTGTAACTAAAAGTCGCCTTCGGCTACCTGGAAGACTGTCAAGCCTAAGCTTCGCCACATTTGCACAACTTGTTTGCGATCATCCAACACAAATTTGACATTGTATTTATTCAAGATATTGCGATCGAATAACTCTTGTTTCACAATGGAGTCTTTGCGCTGATCGCCAGTTGCCCGCATGAAAATATCGGTGGCTTCCACACCATACTGCGCCAGCCATTTCTCGGTTTGGAGGCGACAGTCAGCGGTGCGTCCAGACATAATGATTACTTTTACCGATTTTTGCCAGAGCAATACAGTATCTAAGACGGGCTGGTTGACTGGGTCTCGATCGCAAGTAGAGGCATCGTAAGGACTGCGACCATTTAATAGCGATAATGTGCCATCCATATCTACAATAATCGCATCAGGCAAGGCAGAATCGTAGACTGGTGGTGGAGTGGGCACTTCTACATATTTGCGATACATCTCTAAAATCACGCCTTTGCCGACCGATTTAGGCCGCAATAAATCGCGACGAATACATTCTTCTACCGAAACTTGTAGGAAGCTATCATTTACTTCAACAACTGCTAAACCTTTGACTAGTTCTCGAATATGGTCAATATGCTTACCAAAATTGGTGTCATCTACAATCACATGCTTGCCATCTTCTAAAGCCATCATAATGATCTGATCTCGCAGCTTTAAGATGAATTTCTCGTTGCCCCCGCTCCAGCGGGAAGCGTGAGCCATTTCCCGCAGAGAATCTTTGTTGCTACGCACCCATTGACCTGGTTCTTTTAACAATAATTCGTTGGCAAAGGTAGATTTACCAGAGGCCGGTAAGCCCACTAACACTAAAACTCTTTTCATCGTGATAACTGATATTTTGTGGTCAAAATGACTGTGTTTAGTGTACTTGTCCAGTCACATCCTTGCCAAGAAAAATGGCGTGGTGACGCTCCTACACCAACCTCAAGTGTTATGGTGTAAGCATCTGAGTCCTGTCAAGGATATCTAGATCTTCCTTCGAGGTACTTCTATTGTTTCCCTCCACGGCATTTTATAGTGAGGAACAAAGAAGATCTGATCGATCATTGCGGTTCGATTAATAACTAGATTTTGAATTCCAGTGATCTAACCCAAAATAATGTTGAGCAATTTGGCCTTAGATTTTCTGTACAATCGTTTTGTTCACCTGGAAGATAGAGTCTAGCTCATCTGCATTGATTGATTAGCAAAAAGAAACTGATTAATATCACTCTTGCGGGTTTGGCCGTCACAATCTTTTGGTCAGGCTTAGTCGGCTGGGAAATCGTCAGATTTGCTGCCCCCACAAATAAATCGGCTGATGCAGCGATCGTCTTGGGTGCGGCAGTAGAGTACAATCGCCCATCACCAGTGTTTCAAGCGCGGATTGATTACGCGATCGATCTATTTAAACAGCAGCGAGTAAAGTATTTGATTTTTACTGGTGGGATGGGTGCCGGTGATGAGGTGACAGAATCCCAGGCAGCTAGAAATTATGTGATCGCCAAAGGAATTCCAGCCTCCAATATTTTTATCGAGTTACAGTCACGAACAACCCAGCAAAATTTGCTGGAAGCCAAGAAAATCATCGAGACTCAGCGGTTGGCTACTTGTTTATTAGTTACAGATCCCTTGCACATGAAGCGGGCAGATTGGATGATGCGAGATGTGGGCATCAAAGGCTATCCGGCTCCTACACCTTACTCTCGTTACCAAAGCTGGCGATCGCAAGCACCATTTTTATTGCGGGAAATCTATTTTTTTCATCACTATTGGTTGTTCCAACAGTAAACTTTGACCAAATTTGCTCCCGCTGATTTTATTGTTTGAGGCAAGAATGCTTTAAAATAACGAAACCTGCTGGTGCATAGATACTATGGCGATTATCTCTTCCAAAAAACCTCCCTCCGATGACGACGAGTCGCCGAAGCCTGCCAAAGCAGCTCCGAAGAAGTCGTCTGAGAATGGCACCCCCTTGAATGGTAGAAAATCACCGAAGTCTGCTGGAGCAGATCAGCCACCGGCTGCCATAGATCCAGACTTGCTGAAGGCCGAAAACCAGTCGATCGAAGAGAAAACCGAAGAAAAAGACGAAGGACTGCGCCCCCATAAACTAAGTGACTACATTGGTCAAAAAGATCTTAAAGGGGTTCTAGAGATCGCTATGCAGGCGGCTACCGCTCGTCAGGAATCATTAGATCACTTGTTGCTCTATGGGCCACCGGGGTTGGGGAAGACGACTATTTCTTTGATTTTGGCCACCGAGATGGGCGTAAATTGCAAAATCACTTCTGCGCCAGCTTTGGAGCGCCCCCGCGATATTGTGGGGATTTTGATGAGCTTGGCACCGGGGGACATTTTGTTTATCGACGAAATCCATCGGCTGTCGCGGATGACGGAAGAGTTGCTGTATCCGGCAATGGAAGATTTTCGCTTAGATATTACGATCGGCAAGGGAGCCACGGCTAAAACACGCAGTATTCCGCTGCCAAAATTTACTTTAGTGGGTGCGACCACCAAGGTTGGTTCATTAACGGGGCCACTGCGCGATCGATTTGGTCTAATTCAACGTCTGCGCTTTTATGAAGTAAGCGAACTCACCGAGATTGTGACTCGCACGGCCATGCTACTCAAAGTACCAATTTCCGCCGAGGGAGCTGCTGAGATTGCAAGGCGTGCTCGGGGGACACCTCGGATCGCCAATCGTTTGCTCAAACGAGTGCGAGATTTTATGCAGGTGCGCAAACACGATCAGATCACCGAAGAAGTCGCTACAGAGGCTTTGGCCATTTATCACGTTGATCCACGCGGGTTGGACTGGAT
>JANOXZ010000039.1:0-7173 GCA_031418695.1 Synechococcales cyanobacterium VAR_35_metabat_10 | reverse complement strand
GGTGGCAATAATGAAACCTATGCCAAGATTTGTGATACGGCGCGCCAAGAAGCTTTCGATCGGATGGTGCAGCACGCCCAAGCTCTGGGTGCTCACGGCATTATTGGAATGCGCTACGATGCCACAGAGTTTTCGGATGCCGTTACCGAAGTTTTGGCTTATGGAACTGCGGTTAAGCTGGATTCTTAGGATTTGAAGGATTTTGGGTTCAATAACTGAAAGGGATGAAAACGATGAAAACCACATTAGCAATTTCTAAACATGTTATAGAAACAAAATTTTCTGCCCAGCAAACTACTAGCGATGGCTTTTTTACCGAATGGCATGAGGATCTCCCTGAGATAACTGAGCTAGAAAAAGAACGCTGCGATCGAATTAAGGAGCGCTATCTTTATCATCGACATCGGGGTCATATTGGTGAAGGAATTGTTAATCAAATTGTGATAACGCCTTTGCTGGAAATGGCCAAGTTATATGACCCACCCTTCGATATTGAATCAGAATATCCGGTGCAAATTGAAGAAACAGAAGTGGAGGAAGACCAAGAAGTTATTTACCAAGGTAAAATTGATACTCTCGTAATTCAGGATAGTCTTTGGGTGTTGGTTATTGAAACTAAAGGAAAATCTTTTAGCATTGAAGCTGGGATGGCTCAGGCGCTTACTTATATGCTAGTGAGTCCCAATCAATCTCGTCCTACCTATGGGCTGGTTAGCAATGGTGGATTTTCTATTTTTGTGAAAGCTGTACAAGAGCAGATTGTGCAATATCAGTTTTCTAATGACTTCTCGCTCTACAATCAAAAAAACAATGAACTTTTTGATATCCTCCGCATCCTCAAGAAAATCTCTCAACTATTCTTGACTAATTTGTGAGCTTATTAGTGGTCGTGCTATGAACAGAAAATCTTTGAGCAAAAGCGATAGGCATTGCTGAATCAGGATATGAAAGTACATTCTAAAGGCTGAACCTAATACAGGGGTAGTTGATGTTCATACTGTAAATTAGCAACGCCAATCGATATTTGTGCTAATGGGATAACGATGGTAAATCTTAATCATGGTATTTTGAAAAAATGCCAATGGCTGTCCTTCCATTAACCGAGTAACACCGAATTGTGGTGAAAGTAGATGAATTGATGGCTTTGTGCGATCGACTTGAAACCCAGATTGGTAATACTCAAATAGATAGCTATCAGTTGCTAGAGTCCTTAATGAAAAAAACTTTGTCCGAGTCAGTCTAAAAAGCCAAAATAATTGCAGGTAGAACATAAATATTGATATCGTCTTCATATTGTAATCAATGCTTTCTACAACTAGTCTGACTATGAAAAGTACTACTGCTAAAAGAGTTACAGGAATTTATATCATAAGATCACAATGATTGACAAGCTAAAAAGTACTATGTTCGACGACAACAAGTAGTGCCAAAAATCTCTCTGTAGTTCGGGTATCCGTATTCACTACTAAAATCAAGTAGGATTATACTGTGAGACGTTAGTTCTATTACATAGTGAACAATATGACTGAAATTGACGGATTATGGAGCATTGAGTTCCAAAACAACTCCCAAACTTTTGGGGCTGGAGTTATTGTGATCAACAATGGCCGCATCTTAGGCGGAGACAGTGTATTTATGTATAACGGCACTTTGAAAGAAGAGAATGCGGTTATTCATGGAGATCTGGAGATTAGCAAACATTGCTCCTCAGACATATCCATTTTTGGCTCAAGATCCATTTTTGGCTCAATCGACCACTTTCATCTAAAAATAGTAGGATCTTCTGATACTCAAGACCTAATGCTGGAAGGATATATGGTCGAAAACCCTCAACAAAAAATCAATATTAGAGCAGTTCATAGAGTCGCCTAAATTGAGATAGGAGAATATCATCAACCTCTAAATCTTGCCTTTTTCGGATACAATTTGGATACTCAACGCATAGAAATTTAATTTCTCGACGGCGGTATCTATCAGTGCTTAAGAATCCCCTCATTAATCCACTCTAATCAGATGGCAGCTAGCTCACATGGCAACATGTCAATAAATCTTGTTGTGTTTATCCTATAGCAGTTCCGGCTCGAATGCGGTGTAAGTGATTGTTGCCTAGCAAGGCTTAGAGCCACCTAAATTCATTTTATCCGAGACGAAACCATTATAATGTAATTCAATTATTGCTCTAAATACAGAAATTAAGAAATAATATTCAGGTCAACCTAATGTCTGGTAAACGCCAACACTTTATTCCATGCTTTCTTCAGAATGGTTTTGCCAGCCATGTAAACGGTGAACAAATTTTCACATGGGTATATCGTAAAGGTCAGAATCCATTCAACTCAAATATAGTCAAGGTTGGAGTTGAAGGCTATTTTTATTCACAAGAAAGTGATAATCAAGTAGATGACATAATTACAAAAGCTGAAAACTCCTTTGACACTCTAATTCAAACTCTGCGTAATAGTGAGGAGGAAGAAGTAATTGACTCAAAGAAAGTTGCAGAAATGATTACTCATTTTGAAATCCGTACTCGCAACATACGAGAAAGCTTCACTAATATAAACACCTATATTCACGAAGAAACAGTTCGAATATTGAATGATAAATATATTTTTGAATCTTACTTAGATAAACTAATATCACAATCAATACAAGAGCAGGCAAGAAAAGCACTGCGCCAGAATAGATTACCAGAAAGTTTCTTGAAAAATATTATTGATTATCTTAATTCCAATATTGAAGTAATAAAGACCCGTGTTTCTGATGCCTTTCCATCAATTGTTAGTCAAATTAATGCGGATCTTCCAAGTACGCTCAAAAATATTTCCAAGGCTGCACATATTAAAGCACTTCGGCAAGATATATCACCTCAAGCCAAAATCGAAAAATACCAGAAATTAAAATTCAGTTTGTTACAGAGCACGTCAATAAATATTCCATTGGGTGATTCAGTTGTAGTATTTCAAGTTGATGATGAAAAAGAGTTCAAACCATTCTGTATGGCTAATGACTCTCTTCAAGCTATTTATATGCCCATATCAAGTAGCCTTGTTCTAGTCGGAAATGCTGCTGGTAATACGCTGAACTTGTCACGACTTCCAATGATAATTGCACAATGTTCACTGGAGCATTTTATTAGTAATTCCAATGAAAATGCTAATAATATTTTACAGAATCATATAGGAGAAAATGCATTCATCTTACAAACAAAAGAGATTGATATGCTTTTAATGAAGTTAATAAAAGAGCAAGTATTCTCATAGTGGTTGATTACTATATTACGTAAGCCAATTAATTGATTCGACCTTTGAACCCACAACATATCCCAAAAACCGGCGAGTAAAAGGTCGATGACAATATTTTTTTGAAGCCCCATTTCCAGCAATTGCTTATTCTTCAGAGACACTGTGTGAAAGGCTTTAGAGCAAGCGAATTCATCGAGTTAGTCGTTGTTAGAGAATCGATCGATCAACTCCTCCCGACTTAAATCCACCATTAACGGAGTAAACTCCAATGGTGACAACTTAATAATGTTAGGTATAACTCTAATCAAATCATCATCTAAAGAGCCAAAACGTTTGAGGATCAAGCTCTCCACCACATCTTGGTGAACACTTCTCACAGCCGTTGCGACAGCCGTCTCGACAGCCGCTTCGACAGCCGTTGCTGTAGCTCTATTCATATATTCAGTAAATAAAGGCGAATCTGCTAATTTCATCATTAACTCCGTTTCATTTTGTTCACGATCATTGCGATTCTCTAGCGTAACCTTGAGTTTCACAAATAATTTAAGGGCTTCATCACGGTAAGGACTATTCGCTGGCAAAGCTTCGATTTCATCAATAGCTTCCTGTTGAACCTTCCCTCGACCCAAGATTCTAAACCACACAGTATCAGGCGTTTTAGGCAGATGGTGGACAACAATAATACCAGTGCGCTGCATCTCACTTAAAAGGTAAACACCATCACCCCACTCGTTATCTTCAGTTATAACATTAATCGCCCTCAACTTCTTCTTACTCATCGTGGGCGTAACAATCCAAAGGCGCGGCAGGTCAGAAGTTTTTGGCACCGGTAAATCTTCCTGCTTAGCCTTGCGCGTAATTTCTTCATGGACATTAAACAACTTGCCCATTGTGCTTCTAATTTCATCATCTTGCACCGCACATCGAAAAGCTTCAAACGCCGCGCCATTAGCAGCACATTTCCATAAAAGCCCCAACATCGGTACATCAACGCTGGCATCAGTAGGCGTGAAATATAAATCAATATACCGCGTCTCACTCTGTACAACCATTTGAGGAATTGCTTCACCCCACGGGGATAAAAAAGCTTCCAGAGCGTCTTTAGCAAAAATATCGTGGACAAACCTAGTCATTAATTATTTTTGGAGTAGCTGGGCATAGATATCGTCTTGGTCATTACGCCAAACTGCATCCAGCGATTCCTGGCTAGACTTCAGCCAGAACTCTGTTTCTTCATCAGGAAGCACCGTCAGTAACACTCGGGCACTTTCTGGTAAATCTGTAATGTCTAGCAACTCAACTCTTCCTTGGCGAATTGTTTTCAGCATATACCCTCTTTAGCTCTCGACTGGATTATAGCAACCAATTACTCGATCGACCTTTGAACCCACAACATATCCCAAAAACTGGCAAGTAAAAGGTCAATGGCAATATTTTTTTGAAACCCCGTTTCCAGCAATTACCTATCCTTCAGAGACACTATGTGAGAGGCTTTGGAGCAAGCGAATTCATCGAGTTAGTCGTTGTTAGAGAATCGATCAATCAACTCTTCTCAGCTCAAGTCCACCATTAATGGCGTAAACTCCAATGGTGACAACTTAATAATGTTAGGTACAACTATAATCAAATCATTATCTAAAGAGCCAAACCGTTTGAGGCAGATGATGGACAACAACAATGCCCATGTGCCTCATCTCACCTAAAAGATAAACACCAGCACCCCACTCACTATAGCCTGTTAGTATGTACAGAGTAGCCCATCATTTAGGAGTCTTCAAATAATGTCAGCTAAATTTTTGGCCAAATTGGGCGAGGTGCCACTGGGGACAAATCTAGAAACTTCAGTGGGCATTGAACTAGTCGAAGGAGTACCTATTTTGAGAGCTTCCGCAGGTATCCAGAACCGCATAGAAGAATTACTAGACAAACAACAAACTGACGGTTTGAGCGAGGAGGAAGACAAAGAAATGGACTTCTATGCTGAAATGGATGATTATCTCAGTTTAGTCAATCGCACTATGCGAAATATGGCTTGGGCTGAAACACCTCATTCAGCATAATTATGCTCCGGAGCAAAATATCAAAATCTCTCCAAGAGCAGGTTCGCCAAAGAGCACAGCATTTGTGCGAATTCTGTCATGCTAATGAGCGCTGGCAGTACGTAAAGTTCACGATCGATCATTTGATTCCAGTATCTTTAGGTGGAAGTAGTGGCCTAGATAACTTGGCGCTTGCTTGTTTCAACTGCAATCGATGTAAAACTAATAAACTATCGGCAATTGATTCAGTCTCAGAAACAGAAGTACTACTTTTTAACCCTCGTCAAGATAATTGGTCAGATCATTTTATTTGGTCTACGAATAAGGTGGAAATTGTTGGTGTTACCGCAACAGGCCGAGCAACTATTGTTGCCTTACACTTAAATCGAGAGCGAGTGCTCCAGATCCGTGCATCTGATCTGGAGATTGGGCGGCATCCCCCAACTAATGATCCGATCGAACAGTAACAATGTCGAAACAAAAATATCCAATTACTCAATCAGATGTTATGATGTATTTGACCTTAAAAAATCCAGGACTTGTCCTATGACCACCGTTACCTCAATGAAATGCGCCTGCGAACCCTGCTTGTGCATCGTCTCCCTGACTGATGCCGTCATGAAAGATGGCAAAAACTACTGTAGCGAAGGCTGTGCCACTGGCCACGCCGACAATAAAGGCTGTACCCAAAACGGTTGTGGCTGCGGTTAATGCCAAAGTCTCAAGTAACAGCACAAAACAACTCCGAACCCAACCGCCCAAATCCTTCCCAGGATCAGGCTCAGTTGATGGCGGAGTTTTTTGCCTTATTGGCCGATGCCAACCGGCTGCGAATTTTAGAACTAGTGGCCGCCCAAGAAGTCTGCGTCCACGAAATTGCTGCGGCGATTGGCATGACCGAAGCCGCAGTTTCGCAACAAATGCGCCACCTGCGATCGAACCGGATTGTCACCCACGAAAAACGCGGGCGGCATGTATTTTATAAGCTAGCCGATCGACATATTATTGAAATTTATCAGCTAGTCGCCGAACACCTGCAAGAACACAATTGTCGCTAAAATGTACCCTTTATTTGTCACCTATTTGCTATGGTGTCAGAAAACACTTATTCTGATTCTCGGTCAGCATCTTTTACTGCAAATCTATGAGTTCTACATTCATTACCCAAGAAGTCTCGATCGTCATTGCCGCCCAGCAGTCTCCGGCCATGCTGCGCGAAGACCTATTGAAATATAGCGGCATCATCCCCGAAGATTGGCAGCTCAGCCGTCAGCCCGTAAGTGGCGAACAACTCAGCCAGCTAGCTTTCGAGAACGGTTGTAGTATTGCTGCTCAACCCGATCGACTAATGTTTTTGGAAGCGATCGGCGACAAAGAACCCGAACAAGTGGTGATTGGCGATGTAGCGCGCAGATATGTGGAAATAATGAAAGCCGGAAGCTATCAAGCCGTAGGCATCAACTTTCGCAGTTACGTACCGTACCCCACCGACAACGATGCTGCCGATAAATATATTTGCAGCAAACTGCTGGCTCCTGGTGATTGGCAAACCTATGGCAAAGAAAATGTCCGTGCTGCTCTCAATTTGCTATATACCCTAGAGCGTGGGCAACTGAACCTTTCGATTAACTCTGCTAGTATCCAACAGCCCGATCAACAGCCGCTGCCAATTTTGCTGTTTTCTGGCAACTTTAACTATGACGTGAAAGAAGTACCTGCTGAAAAGCGCATCCCCACTATGGCAGCCTTCATTGATAACTGGATCACCGACTACGACACCTTCCGCGAACTCATCAGCCAAAAATTTGTGGCCTTGCTGGGGGAGAACTAAACATCCTGGTGCCACCGTCGTTTCCTGGGGTGTTTTTGTATTTAGACGACTCCGCACAAAC
>JANOXZ010000038.1:0-2182 GCA_031418695.1 Synechococcales cyanobacterium VAR_35_metabat_10 | reverse complement strand
GGTGCCACCATAGCCGCCGTATCCTCTCATGATGCCGCCGCCCGGTTGATAAGCAGGTGGTACGTAGTGTTGAGGACGGAATATGGCATTGCCGATCGCCTGACCAGCCAGTGATCCGGCGACAGACCCAGCAAATGGTGCCCAAAAACCACCGCCCTCGCGGCGGACGACGGTTTCTCTTTGGCCAGTTTGAGGATTGGTTTGCTCTTGAGTAACGCTCCGCACATACTCGATTTTAAAATCTTCGGGAACGTGCATGGCGGCTTGGCCATTTTCAATTTTGAGGTAGGCTTTTTCTTTGGCCGTGACTTCTTCGTCGGTCAGTCTGGCCATTTGCAAATTGGTATTGCGGAAAAGTGGTGGGCTACCAGCCGGAGTATTTAATAGCATCACAGCATATTCGCCGTTTGCATCATTGTAAGTGGCCTGCTGTACTTCATACTTACCATCAGCGAGTTTAGTACCTACATTCTTGGTGGAAAGCACAGAGGGGTTAGAAGGGCTTGTTTTGGCTTCATTGTTTGACCCACAAGATACAGAGGTGAGACCAACAGAGACTGCCAGGAAAATGATGAGTAACTTGCGCAACATAAAGGGAGAATTCATTTTTGGTAATTCCTTGTTATCTTAACTTGGGTGCTTGAGAACCAGCAAAATGTGCTTACAACACTTTAATTTAATCATGTTCATCTACGCTAAGACTAGTACTGTTTGCCGTATCTCGAAAGATATGGGAGTGGTTGGGGTGATATAGGCGCGATCGAGCAGCGTCTTTGACCTGAGCTAATGCTGGACTGATTAAATACATAGTGCTGCGTAGTAATCCTTGCTCGGTGCTGGTTTCAGCTAGTTTAGATAGGGGGATGATCGAGATTTTGGCATCCGGCCAGCTCACTCGGTAACAAATCGCCACGGGAGTATCGGGTGGGTAATGGAGCAAAAGCTGACGTTGTGCTTCTATGATTTGACCGGCTGCTAAGTATAGACAGAGGCTTGATCGATGGGCTGCCAGACTAGCCAAAGTTTCTGTAGGGGGCATAGCTGAAGCTCGCCCTTGAATGCGGGTCAAAATGATGGTTTGAACTAACTCGGGGACGGTTAGTTCTACTTGCAGTTCAGCAGCAGCAGCTTGGAAGACACTGATGCCAGGAATTAGTTGACAGGGTATCTGAGCGGCTCGTAATTCTTGCACTTGTTCGTTGACGGCGCTGTATAGGGTCAAATCGCCCGAGTGCAATCGCGCTACTGATTTATGGGCTTGCACTCGATCGATCATCAATGGCATGATCTTTTCCAGTGTTAAACCACTGGTGGCAATGATTTCGGAAGTGGGCTTTGCCAAACTCAAAATTTCGGTGGGAATCAGCGAATCGGCATAAATGATCACATCAGCGGATTGAATGATGCGCTGGCCCTTGACTGTGAGTAGTTCGGGGTCGCCGGGGCCAACGCCGATAAAGTAAACCGGTAAATGTGTGGGGTCTGAGCGCATAAGCTTAGCTGTCGATCGACACCTTAGATCTCGATTTGTATATCCAAGCTAACCCTAGAGAACCAGCGACTACACCAATTAAACTGATCACCTGTGCCATTTTGAGTCCCCCAATCATCAAACTATCGGTGCGTAAACCTTCGATCCACACTCGTCCCAGGCTATACAGGATGAGGTAAATCATAAACAAGCTGCCACTGCGTAAGGGCTGTCGTGATTTGAGACTACGGAAAAATAAAAAGATCAAAATCCCAAATACCCCTAAATTCCACAGAGATTCGTACAAAAAAGTGGGATGAAAATAATCTTGGTCTTGAAACTCTGGGGGGCGACGGTTGGATGGAATGTATAGCTTCCAAGGTAAATCGGTAGGTGAACCAAAGGCCTCGGAGTTAAAGAAATTGCCCCAGCGCCCGATCGCCTGTCCCAAGATTACGGAGGGTGCAACCACATCGGTCAGATCCCAGAAATTAAGCTGTTTGATTTTGGCGAAGATAATGGTGGCCAACAGGCCGCCCAAAATTGCACCATGAATGGCAATGCCACCCTGCCAAATGGAGGCTAACTCGTTCATGTGAGTGCTGTAGTAGTCCCATTTGAACAACACATAGTACAACCGGGCACCGGGAATGGCGGCTAATACTAACCAGATTGCTAAGTCGCCGATCGAGTTGCCATCGATGGCGAGCG
>JANOXZ010000037.1:0-13909 GCA_031418695.1 Synechococcales cyanobacterium VAR_35_metabat_10 | reverse complement strand
GCTTGATCACGATCGTATGCTTAGCTTTATCTACCTCCAAAATGGGCATTCCATAGATCGGGCTATTTTTATCGCTGCGGGCAGCCGGATTCACCACATCATTAGCACCAATTACCAACGCCACATCGGTTTCAGGAAACTGGGGATTCACATCATCCATATCATGGAGCTGGGGGTAGGGCACATTGGCCTCGGCCAACAGCACATTCATGTGTCCCGGCATCCGACCAGCTACGGGATGAATAGCATATTTTACTTCCACGCCTAAACGAGTAAGCTGATCGGCCAATTCCCGCACAGCATGTTGGGCCTGAGCTACCGCCATGCCATAACCGGGCACAATGACCACCGATCGAGCATAGCCCAACATCATGGCGCATTCTTCTGGGTCAATGCTGCGAGTTACTTGTTCACCATTGCTACTCTTGTGACCACCAGCCGCACTGCCGCCGCCACTACCAAAGGCACCAAAAATTACGCTGGTTAAGGTGCGGTTCATGCCCTTACACATAATTTGGGTGAGGATAATTCCTGAAGCACCCACCAAGGCACCAGCCACAATCAGCATGTTGTTCATCAACACAAAGCCCGCTGCACTAGCTGCGATCCCCGAGAAAGAGTTCAGTAGCGAAATCACCACGGGCATATCTGCACCACCGATCGGAATCACCAGTAAGACTCCTAGCAACAAAGAAATCCCGGTCAAGCCCAAAAACAAGGGCATATTGCTAGGATCTAGCACCAGAAAGACACTACCGGCTACAAATCCGCCGAACAACAAAAAATTCAAGGCTTGTTGAAAAGGAAAGGTAATCGGCGAACCCGAAATCAGCTCTTGCAACTTAGCGAAAGCCACCAAACTACCCGTGAGAGTAATACCCCCAATCAAAATACTCAAAACCGTGGTGATGCGGTTATCCATCGATGGCAGCAAACCCGCATCCATCAATCGCCAAAATTCACCTACCGCAATCAGAGTAGAAGCACCGCCGCCCAAACCATTCAACAAACCCACCATCTGAGGCATGGAGGTCATGGCCACTCGGTAAGCTCCGATCGCCCCGATCGCGCTACCCAATCCAATACCGGCCAAAATTAGCGAGTAATTTAAAACTTGTTGATAAAACAGAGTAGCGACGATCGCTAACAGCATTCCGGCAGCGGCGATCGCATTGCCCTTCCGAGCAGTAGCCGGTGAACCCAAATACTTCAAACCCAGGAAAAATAGGATCGTGGCTACCAAGTAACTCACTTCGATCCCGCCAGTAATCATTTCGTTCATAAAAATCTCTAAAGAGTACTATACGGACTTTTTCTTAAACATTTGCAGCATTCGGTCAGTCACCAAAAAACCACCCACCACATTGATCGTGGCTAAAACAATGGCAATAAACCCCAAAATGCTAGCAGTAGAAATATCTTGGCCACCGGCCACTAAAATCGCCCCAATCAGCGCAATCCCAGAAACCGCATTGGCTCCCGACATCAAAGGCGTATGCAAAGTCGGTGGAACTTTATTGATCACTTCCGCTCCAGCCAGAGTGGCCAGAGTAAAGATAAAAACAGCAGTAATAATGGCTGCGGACATAGGTTTAGACCTTTTTTAATCTCTGAGGTTTTAATCTCTTAATTGGCTACCGGTTGCAGATTTTGCACAAGTTCTTGAATCCCGGCATTGCGAATTAGACCATCATGGGTCACACAAGCACTGTTAATAATGTCATCCGTAAAATCCAAGTTAATCTCGCCGTCTTTGGACAATAGTTGCAGCAAAGCGCTGACATTCTTGGAATAGAGCTGACTGGCATGTACCGGTGCCGTGGAAGGCAAATTCATCGCGCCGATAATGGTGACATTGTGATGTACCACTGTTTTACCCAGCTCGGTATAAGCACAGTTGCCACCGGTTTCCCCGGCCAAATCCACAATCACCGATCCGGGCTGCATTTGGGACACCATATCAGCATTGATCATCATCGGTGCCGGACGACCGGGGATCTGAGCAGTGGTAATAATCAAATCGGCACTGTGAACATGCTTGGCAATGGTTTGCTGGGTTAGTTCTTTGGTGCGATCAGAGACTTCTTTGGCATAGCCATTGTCAGCTACTGTCTCTTCTTCTAAGGGCACTTCCACAAATTTGGCACCCAAACTCTGAATCTCTTCTTTCACTTGGGGGCGAATATCAAAGGCTTCTACCATCGCTCCCAGTCTGCGAGCCGTGGCGATCGCCTGTAACCCAGCCACCCCAACACCGATCACAAAAACCTTAGCCGGAGCGATCGTCCCTGCTGCCGTGGTCAACATCGGCAAATACTTGGGCAGAGCGGCTGCGCCCATCAAAACTGCTTTGTAGCCAGAAATCGAAGCCTGGGAAGACAGCGCATCCATCACCTGAGCACGGGTGGTACGGGGGATCATCTCCATGGCAAAAGCCGTGACACCTTTCTCAGCCAGTTTTTGAATTAGCTCGGGATGGTTTAACGGATTCAAAAAACCGATCAAAATCTGACCACTGCGCAGCCGATCGACCTCATGAAGCTGCATCGCACCCACTTTTAACAGCACATCTACCGTGTGCCACAAATGATCTGGGTCATGAACCACATGTGCGCCCGCTGTGGAGTAAGCTTCGTCACTATGAAAAGCTCGATCGCCCGCCCCCGACTCTAACCATACTTCTAGGTGCTGTTTAACAAGACGACTGACAGCATCTGGAATTAGAGCCACACGCCGCTCATCGGCTGCCGACTCTTTTACTACCGCTATTTTCATTTTTCTCCTGGGGGCAGATTGGGGCAGATTTTGACTAATCTATAAGTGCCCTAAGGAGAATACTGTAGCCTCAGCTACAGTATTTGACGAAAAAAGTTGGAATTCTTAAAAGTCAAACCAAAAAAATCGAGGTGAGACAGTGAGGTATCGATACACCGTCTACACCTTATCCGATTGTAAGAAAAGCTAACTAATTAATGGAGGTAGAACCTTCACTGCTGATATGCTAAGTGCAAAAGTTCAAATAACTCCATATTCTTTATTTTCTCTTCGGGATTAATTTAACTTCCGTAACAAAAGTACTCATTATTCACAGGAAGGAACTATGAATGGTTCTTAAAATTCAGCGACTTAAACCCAGCTCCAAAAATTCCACCGAACTAGTCGTTGCCGGACTGTTTTTGTTGCCCGCTTTAGCATTTTTGACGATTTTCTTGCTGTTTCCGTTGCTCTACACTGTCTATCTGAGTTTCACCAGCGGTAGCTTTACCATGCGCGGAGTTCGGTGGGTGGGGTTGAATAATTACCTACGGCTATTTTTAGCCGCAGATTTTTGGCAGGTATTGGGCAACACTTTGTACTTTTCTGTCTTTACAGTGTTCTTTGGCACCATGATCCCCTTGGCTGTGGCGGTAGGCATCGAGAGTTTGTTGATTGGAAGAGGTCTGTTGCGCACTCTATATTTCTTACCAGCCATTATTTCTTTGGTAGCTGCTGGGTTGGGTTTTCGCTGGTTGTTCCAGACCGATGGTGCCATCAATGCTTTCTTACAGAGTTTAAGACTGTCACCGATCGAGTGGCTCAGCAGTACAACTTGGGCAATGCCAGTAATCATCTTGCTCAGTAGTTGGCAGCAGCTTGGCTTTAATTTGGTGTCTTTTCTGGCTGGCTTGCAAACTATTCCAAGCAACCGTTACGAGGCGGCTACGCTAGACGGCGCAAACTCTTGGCAGCAGTTTTGGTATATTACTTTACCGGGGCTTCGCCCAACCCTAGTATTGGCCTTAGTTACTACTAGTATTTTCAGTTTGCGCAGCTTTGAACAGGTCTTTGCGGTGACTGGTGGTGGGCCATTAAACTCCACAAACTTGCTAGTTTATTACGTTTACGATCGGGCTTTCGCTCGCTTAGACTTTGGCTATGGGGCTGCGGCCACCACCCTACTATTATTGGCAACCATTACTTTGGCGGGGTTTCAGCTCAGGCTATGGAACTCTGGCGAGTAGTGGGTTAAGTATTTCATCTTAAGCAGAACTGCAAGCATTGAAATCTTTTATGTTGCACGCTGAAAGGCTTGATCGTGCAGGGTCTAGCCATATAATGGTGGGGGCAAACTCCACCCAAGCAAAAGATACATTCAGTCCTCATTAAAAGCACGAATTTTTATGAAGCGAAAGTTAGTCAGTAGACTATTAAGCGCCTATGAGTCTCTGTCTCGAAACCACAAACGTTGGTTGCTAAGTATTGCAGATGGCATGGTTTTTTTAGTATCCATATTTTTAGCATTCAATATTAGGTTTCGCTTTACCTCCATGGGGCTAGATTTGCTGTTTATGCACTGGCCGAACATTTTGGCATTTGTGTTACTAAAACTAGTAGTTTTTAGACTGCTGGGCATTTATAAACCCATTTTGCGTTACACCGGTTTGGAGTTTTTGGCAGCGATTGCCGGAGCCACAGCACTCAGTTCTGGAATTTGGCTCTTGTTCTCTTTTCAGCTAGGAGTATGGCCAGTATCTAAAACAGCACTGGTGATTGATGGCTTGTTAACACTGATTTTGGTAGTGGCTGTTCGATTATTGATTCGCTCTTCGATTACTTCCATTCATCGTCAACGCCCCGATGGTCGTGCTTTAGAGTATGTTTTGGTCTATGGTGCTGGTAGTGCTGGGGTGCAGTTGGTCGAAAACCTCAAACACGAGCCGGGATATCGAGTCGTCGCATTTATCGATGATAACCCAGAGCTGCATAACCAAGTCTTACGGGGCTATCGCATTTATTCGCCCCAGCAGATTGGAGCATTAATTAACGAAGAAGATGTCACCACTTTGATTTTGGCCATTCCTTCGATGTCCAAGGCAACTCGGAAGAAGTTGATCGATCGGCTACAGGATCTGCCGATCACCATCAAAACAATTCCGACACTCACAGAGATTTTAACCAACAACGTTTCTCTAAACACCATTAGGAGAGTAGAAGTTGCCGACTTACTAGGTCGTGAAGAAATCTTGCCTGAGCCAGCCTTGTTAAGTGTAAATATTACCGGCAAAAGTGTTTTGGTCTCAGGGGCGGGTGGATCGATCGGCTCTGAGCTATGTCGGCAAATTGCCAAGTTAGATCCCACCTGTTTAGTTTTGTATGAGCTGAGCGAATTTGCGCTTTATAGCATTGATATGGAGTTGGCGAAAGCTTATCCTCATATTCCTCGTCACGCATACCTGGGTAATGTTACGGATAAAGCTTATTTTAGTGATGCGCTTGTTCGACACCAAGTAGAAACTATCTACCATGCTGCGGCTTATAAGCATGTGCCCTTGGTAGAAGCAAACCCCTCTCAGGGAGTGCGCAATAATGTTTTGGGTACTTTGGTTGCTGCTCAATGTGCGATCGAAGCAAAGGTAGCTAACTTTGTGTTGATTTCTACCGATAAAGCGGTACGTCCAACCAATGTGATGGGAGCCAGCAAACGCTGTGCTGAGCTTTCTATTCAGGCATTAGCCGACCAACCTGTTTGTCCTACCCGCTTTGGAATTGTACGCTTTGGCAATGTACTAGACAGCAGTGGTTCGGTGGTACCTCACTTTCGTAACCTGATCGCTACAGGTCAATCGATTACAGTTACACACCCTGAAGTAACTCGTTATTTTATGTCAATCCCCGAAGCGGTGAGGTTAGTGATTCAAGCCGGTGCCATGGCTACTGGTGGCGAGGTATTTTTGCTAGAAATGGGCGAACCGGTCAGGATTTATGATCTGGCAGAGCAAATGATTCGTCTGAGTGGTTTGGTACCGGGTAAAGATATCAAGATCGAAATTAGTGGTTTACGACCAGGTGAAAAACTTTATGAAGAACTACTGATTGATGGAGACAATATTGCGCCAACTCGTCATCCAAAAATCTATTCTGCCTATGAGAAAAAGTTTACTTGGACAGAGCTAGAGCCTATGCTGCAAGCGCTGTTTCAAGCATCTCAGGCCAGTGATACAACGGGAATTGTAAGGCAGCTCCAGAAACTAGTAACTGGTTATACTCCTGACCCCAGACTGCTAGCCAAGCTAGAGCTAGATTCAGATCCTCTTGTCACCTTGCACCCAAGCAAAGTTATTTAATCTATTAATTTGATTAAATGATGAGCTGTGATTATAAACAAATCACACATTTCAATCTTTCATCGATTAGCAGGTAAGGCTAATGGCTTTGCTGTCTCAGCGGGCATATCTTGTAACAACACTTCTCGAATAAGACGAGCTGCGAACTTCTGCGCCAAGCCACCAGCAATTCGCCGACCCAAACTTTGAGTCTCAGATTTAGTCAGAATCTGGGGGATAATCGGCAGAATGGTCATGGGATCAAAGCCCTTGGTTTCTCGCAAAATGCCCCAAATTCGTTGGATATGACCCAGGGTATTAATTGCAGAAGTTGTAGATGGATCAGAATTTACCATACGCTGACCTTGGATGCGCGCCGTAAAGCGATCCCAAGTAGATTGACCCAAGCCATCTAAACCTCGCACAATTTCGTCAGCTAACTGATCACGAACATAGGCACCCCGATCGGACAACAGAAAATCGATCGCCTGATTCAAAACCAAGTTTAGATCATATTCTTCGTTGCCTCGGGCATTATTGAGCAGATTCTCTAAGCGATTCCAGCGGAAATAGCCATCTTTAAATAGTAAATCTTGCAGCGAAGCCCGTAACTCTGGGGCTGCATCAGTCAACAAACGCTTAGCCACATAAGGATAAGCTTTGCTCATCACTTTGAATTCTGGATCAACCACCACTGCAATTCCTTCGAGGGTAACGAGAGATCTTAAAATCAGTGCGTAGTAAGCAGGCACCTGAAAAGGATACTCGTACATCACCCCAGATAGTTGATCAGTGATGCTTTTGAAATCCAGCTCAGCTACGTTAGTGCCGCTGGTACCCATGCTGCCGTTAAAAACAGCACTAAAGGCCGGGATAATGGGGGTGAGATCGGTATCTGGGGTGAGAAATTCTAGTTTAACGAAGTCTTTGGCCAAACCGTCAAAATCTCGGTTAATCAGGTGGACGATCGCCTCCAACAAACCGTAACGCTGATAGTCCTTCACTTGGCTCATCATGCCAAAATCCAAGTAAGCTAACTTGCCATTGTGCATTGCTAGCAAATTACCAGGATGAGGATCGGCATGGAAGAAGCCATGGTCTAACAACTGACGTAAAGAACATTGCACTCCGACTTCTACCAAATAAGCCGCATCAATGCCATTTTCCATAACGGCCTGCATGTCAGTCAGCTTCACACCTTCGATCCACTCCATGGTCAAAACCCGACGGGAAGTGTAATCCCAATAGATTTTTGGCACATAAATATCTTCAAAGTTGCCGTAGAGAGCCGCAAATTTTTCGGCATTGCGACCTTCGTTCTCATAATCCATTTCCTCAAAAATGCGGGTAGCAAACTCATCGGTGATCGCTACCAAGTTACTGCGAATTTGCTTAAAGGTATTCTGTGCCCACTGGCAAAGCCCGCGCATTACGTATAGATCCAGAGCAATATTTTCCACCAAGCCAGGACGCTGCACCTTGATTGCCACGATTTCGCCGGTTTTTAGTTTGCCCTTATAAACTTGCCCTAAAGAAGCAGCCGCGATCGGCTCAGAACTAATCTCTTCATAGATATAGTAAGGACTGTCACCCAAGCCTTCTTCAATAAACCGGAAAGCAATCTCGTTGGGAAACGGCGGAATTTTATCTTGGAGTCGGGTCAATTCTTCTAAATAAGTGGGAGGCACCAAGTCTGGACGAGTCGAAAGGGCTTGGCCAATTTTGATGTAGGCTGGGCCGAGCTTAGTTAGCAGTTTGCGCATTTGCACTGCGCGCTTAGCTTGATTTTTGGCTAGTTTACCCCAGGTTTTATCCCACCAAATGTTCAGCGCAAAAATAATCATGGGCAAAAAGATCGATACTGTTCTGCTCCACACTTCCCACCAGCGCGATCGATAGTATTCGCCAATTACCTCAGGGTCATAATTGCGCCAAGATTTATCCACGATGGTATCGGTATCTGCCCATTGTTCATCGGCATCCCCTGGAGCAACACCTATTTGAGCAACAGTGGCAGGAATTGCTTTGACCTCTATGGATTCTACTTTTGTCAGAGGTGGCTGGGATTGGTAAGCAGTATTCATGGAGATCCGCAGTAGGTAAGCTTGTAAAGCATTGTAACAACTTTAGTTAGCTTACAGGTAGCGATCGCCATATTTGATAGGTACGGAGATACAGCCTGGATTACAGAAGATTCATATCTTCCCCAATTACTTAGCCGGAGACTGCTGCCACAGTTTAATGGTGTGATCACTGCTGCTGCTGGCCAGCAGCATTCCATCGGGGCTAAAAGCAATGTGATAAACACTGTCTTCGTGACCCATTAAGGTTTGGACAGTTTTGCCGCTCTCCATACTCCAGATTTTAATGGTTTTATCATCGCCAGCACTGGCCAAATATTTGCCATCAGGGCTGAAACAGACCGAGTTAATGGCACTCAAGAAACCATCAAAGCTGTGGATAATCTGACCAGTTTTTAAATTCCACATCTTAATGGTGCGATCGTCACTAGCACTGGCTAGCAATTCACCATTTGGGCTAAAGGCGATCGTGTTCACAGAGCTGTCATGGCCGTTAAGAGAGAGCATTTCTTGGCCGGTCTTTAAGCTCCAGAGTTTAATGGTCTTATCGTGGCTGCCGCTGGCTAAGGCGTGACCATTGGAACTAATTGCCAAACAGTTCACTAAGCTAGTATGACCATTCAGAGTCCGAATCCGGTTGCCCGTTTTGGTATTCCAGATCTTGATGGTATAGTCCCAGCTACCACTGATCAGCATTTGGGTATTGGGGACAAACACCACGGCGGCGACGTTACCAGAGTGGGCTTCGAGGGTGCGAAGTTCGGTGCAGGAATGGACTTCCCATAGTTTGACTGTGTGGTCGCCGTTGCCGCTGGCTAACAACTGGCCATCTTGACTAAAGGCCACATCAAATACAAACAAGTCACCGCTGAGAGTTCTAAATTCTTTGCGGGAGGATAAGTGCCAAAGCTTAATAGTCTGGTCGTGGCTGGCACTGGCTAGTACTTTGCCATCGGGGCTAAAGCTGATAGAATAAACGCTTTCTTCGTGGCCAAGTAGAGTGTCACTAAATTCCCAGCGTGGAATCACTTCTACTGGTTTCGGAACCAATACTGTGGGCTGGGGAGCCAAGGCTTTTAGTTCCTGATGATGATCTTGGCGCTGTTGTTTCTGAATATTGGTCAGCAGGGTAGTGTAGCCATGCACTGCTGCACCACTTAACCCCAAGCTAATAAAGTATGGTTCGAGCTGGGGCAGCTTGAGATTGTAGGTGGGATAAACATGTAAATAGTACAGGTCGATCGAAAAGGCCGCTACTAACTGATACAGAGCAATAATCCCGGCGCGAATAGCCCGGACAGCTTGGACTTCGTTGTGGTTAGTAACTTTTAGCTTCTCGGCGATCGCCTCCCAATCCCAGGCAGTTACGCTAATTTTAAAGACTTCAGTGCTCTGTAAGTGCCAAATACCGGCGTGAATATAGACTCGGTGGTCGCTGATGGTGCCATAAATACCCACTGTGGGCACTGGAGACAGAACGGTATGCAACTGGTGTAAATCAGATTCACCGACTGGACGCTGGAAAAAATCCCCATAAAATTTAATGGGGACATCGCTGCTGTTGGCATAGTGCCGCTCTAGAAAATCTCGCATTTCCTCGGGCAAATCCAACTCCAAATCGTGTTTCAAAGAAGGAGTACAGCTATCACTGACTTTAGGTGGAGCAGCTAACACCGCTAAATCGTGTTTCTTTTGAGCAGATTGCAGAATGCTGTTGGTTTCGGCGCGGTTATAGACAGATCCAAAATCCCGATTCTCGAAGGCATCGCGGGTATCAAAAGACTGCTGCTCGATTTTGTCAGATTGCCATTCACTGAGGCAATTGAGAATATCTCTGTGCAGCTCATTGAGGTTTTTTTGGCTATCTTCGGCTTGATATCGATCAATAATTTCAGCGCAGTGCTTATCGGCCTTCAAATCCGCAGGGATAAAGGCGCAAAAGCCAGAACCAGATACTAACCCTGCCGTCAGATTAGGCAGTTTGTGAGCAAGCTGCTCAGCAGTATCAATCAGCAGTTGACTCAAATCGTCAGAAACGGCGGGATAGAGAGGCATGGTATTTGCAGGAAAGCCTACTTAAAGTAGGCTGCTCTTTACAGATGATGATGTATTGGCTGAAATCTGAAATTCTAATCTGGGCGCGATAGAATATTTTACAATCCAAGATTAGCAGTATAGCCGCAAAAATAAAACATGCTAGGAAATTTTCAGCAAAGCCAGATCCGTATCGAAGTAGCGGCCAGTGCAACAGCAATCCGGCAACAGCTCTTGTCTCCAGTCTGTCTGCGTCAGTGGTTGGCTCCGGCAAAGCTATCTTTAGAAAATGATGATTTGCTGCGGGTGCAAAGTAATTTTTCGATCAAACTTGGCCCAGTCAAAGTAGATCAGTTGGTGAGTGTGGCTTCGATCGACAGCCTGCGGCTAATTCTCTCGGCTGGCATCGATGGTTATCAAGAATGGTATTGGGGTGATGGTTGGCTGCAATCTAGATTGGAAGGTATTTCGCTGCTGCCCTTGGGGTTGTTGCAAACCGCCAACCTCACCCGATTACGTTGGGCTTTAACTCAAAAATCTAAGACATAAGATTTTGGCAAAAGCCCAGCTAGATAGCTGAGGCTTTGCCCACGGCATTTTAAAAAGAGAGTTGCAGCTTAAGAAAGAGTAATAGATACTGCAATCATGCCAGCAACTAACAACAAGCCAACTACTCCAACGACCACAAAATTCCGTTTTTGGTCAGCAGACAAAGGTTCAGACTGGTACATTTCTGGCTCTTTAGGGAAGTTATCGAGCTTGCCAGCACCATCGTTAACATAAGGCATAATTACCTACTCCTGTTTTTCTTTAGATACAGTAAATAATGGTTTGTGTTGCTGAGTAACAGACTGCAACAAAAGTTTAATATTTCCAGGTTTTTGGACTTAAATGTTTACAAAGTAAATAATTAGTCGCTTTTAGGATGAGCTCCGCGTACAAAACAATATGGTGGATTTAGATACAATTTTGACTCCCTGGCAGCGAGCCGGGATGAGTTTGGGGCTAGACAGGATTCAGACACTAATGACTATCTTGGGTAATCCCCAAGACAAAATTCCGGTTGTCCATGTGGCGGGCAGCAATGGCAAAGGCTCAGTCTGTGCCTATCTATCGACCATCTTAGCCGCCGCTGGTTATCGAGTAGGACGCTATACCTCACCCCATTTAGTAGATTGGAACGAGCGGATTTGCATCAATAACCAACCGATCGCCACCGATCGATTAACCACTGTCTTACAAAATGTGCAAGCGGCATCACCAGAGCCATTAACTAAGTTTGAGTTGATCACCGCCACTGCTTGGTCGTACTTTGCCAGCGAAAAAGTCGATATTGCCATTGTGGAAGTGGGATTGGGAGGCAGACTAGATGCCACTAATACCGTCAGTAAGCCCCTGGTCAGCGTGATTACCAGCATTAGCCGCGAACATTGGCAACAGTTGGGTGAGACTATCCCAGAAATTGCTGGTGAAAAAGCTGGAATTATCAAACCGGGCTGTCCAGTGGTCATTGGTCAACTGCCGATCGAGGCCACCCAAGTCATCACCCAGCGCGCCCAAGCTTTGCAAGCTCCTTGTACCCAAATTACCCCTGCTATCGAAATCAATCCAGGTCAGGCTCAGGTGGGTAAATTAATATATTCGCTGCCTTTGCTGGGAGACATTCAACTCCATAACTCTGCGCTGGCCATCAAAGTCATTAATCAACTCACCGCTCAGGGCTGGCAAATTAGTCCAGATCAGATCCAAGATGGCATTGCCAACACTCAGTGGTTGGGCCGAATGCATCAGACCGAGTGGCAGGGGCAAAAGCTTTTAGTTGACGGTGCCCATAACCCCGAATCGGCGATCGCTCTGCGCAATTATGTCAATCGCTGGCAGCAACCGGTGACTTGGGTGATTGGGATGTTAAATACCAAGGAGCATTTGCCGATTTTACAAGCGTTGCTACGACCAGATGATCGGGTTCACTTAGTACCAGTGCCAGATGATCTCACCGCTACTCCTGCCGAGTTAATGAATATGGTGCGATCGATCTACCCAGATATGACTGCTCAAACTTACGACGATTGGCCGAGTGGCTTGACTGCGGCCTACGAATATCCCTTGCCGGTAGTGATGTCTGGGTCTTTGTACTTACTTGGTGACTTCTACCGATCACAACAAAAACCGTTTAAATCTTAAGAATTTACTGTGAAAGTATCAACATCTACAAAAATAATGGGTACAATAGGTAATAGTGATGTACAAATCTTTGGTTTGTCGTCAATGTTGAATTCTGAAAGATCCTACATGGACCCTGCTACGTCTGCTAAACCTCTGCCTGCTCCCACCCGTAAATGGGAAGAATTTTTGGGGACAATGATTGCTCTGATTACCCTGACCCTACCGGTAACGGCGATCGCCTTTTCTTCTCCTTCTACTCCACCGCCTGCTGCCCAAGTTACTAGCCGGACGATGACGTAGAAAATGTAAAAATATTTTGACCAATTAGAATGGCTGTAGTGCGCTCTGGCATTGCAGCCATTCTTGTGTCCAGCTATACTGCAATACGTTCGTTAGTTCGGGAACCCGTACTCAAGCCTTCCTTGCTGTGGTTATCCAACCTCCGGTAAATTAGCACTCATAAGTCACGAGTGCTAAATATTTTTTTATGGCTGCAATTTCTCTCAGCGTTTCTACAGTTAAGCCCCTAGGCGATCGCGTATTTATTAAAGTAAGTGCTTCTGAAGAGAAGACTGCGGGCGGCATCTTATTACCAGATACAGCTAAAGAAAAGCCCCAAATCGGCGAAGTTGCCCAGGTTGGTCCTGGTAAGCGCAACGACGACGGCGTTCGCCAAGAATGTGAAGTAAAAATCGGCGACAAGGTTCTTTACTCTAAGTACGCTGGCACCGACATCAAGTTGGGTAGCGAAGAATATGTATTGCTTTCTGAGAAGGACATCCTAGCCGTAGTCGGCTAAGAATCAGGGAATCCCCTCTCACCCCTGCGACTTGTTTCCTTTGACCCGCTCAGGGCAGCGCAGAGCATTTATCGCCTCTCTTCTTGTATTTAGGAGAGAGAGCAAGATTAGGAACTAGATTTTGGTTCTTAAATATTCACACACCTCACTCCTTAAACATCATGGCAAAGCGAATAATTTATAACGAAAATGCCAGACGCGCTCTTGAACGCGGTATGGATATCTTGGCTGAAGCTGTAGCCGTCACATTGGGTCCTAAAGGCCGCAACGTGGTACTCGAAAAGAAATTTGGTGCACCCCAAATCGTTAACGATGGCGTGACCATTGCTAAAGAAATTGAACTAGAAGACAACATCGAAAACACTGGCGTAGCTTTGATTCGTCAAGCTGCTTCTAAAACTAATGATGCTGCTGGTGATGGAACTACCACTGCAACTGTGTTGGCTCATGCCATTGTGAAAGAAGGCTTGCGTAACGTAGCGGCTGGAGCCAATGCAATTTCGCTGAAACGCGGTATTGATAAAGCCACTGCTTTCTTGGTAGACAAAATCAAAGACCACGCTAAGCCAGTAGAAGATTCTAAGGCGATCGCGCAAGTAGCAGCAATTTCGGCTGGTAACGACGATGAAGTCGGCCAAATGATTGCTAGCGCCATGGACAAAGTTGGCAAAGAAGGCGTAATTTCCTTAGAAGAAGGCAAGTCGATGACGACTGAGCTAGAAATCACTGAAGGGATGCGTTTCGAT
>JANOXZ010000036.1:0-8410 GCA_031418695.1 Synechococcales cyanobacterium VAR_35_metabat_10 | reverse complement strand
ATCGAGATTCCCCACAAAGGCATTCCTCTGGCAAAGTTGGTGGTGCCATCGATCGGGTCGATCACCCATGTCCAAGGAGTATTTGTAAAGAGGTGAAAGTCTTCTTCGCTCAAGACAGCGTGATCGGGGAAGGCTTTGAGCAGGGCTTGTTTGACGAAGTTATCTGCCCACCGATCGGACTGGGTGACTAAGCTGCCATCAGATTTGGTTTCAGCAGTGGCGCTACCAAAATCGGCGAGCAGTTGATCGCCTACTTCTTTGCTGATTTCGTGAGAGAGGGTCTGTACCTGTTGCCAAAAGTCCATAGGGTGGTTGCGGGTAAATTCTGGGATATCGCACATTTCCAGGATCCCAAATCATTGACGCAAAGTCTACTGTTCTTAATCGCCTAACTCGATCGCCTTTTGCACCGCTTCGCCACCAGCAACTTTAAACTCACTGATATTCACTCGTCCCAGCAACCTAATAGCCACCAACATCACTACAGCTTGTGCAGCAAACACCAATCCATAGGCCAACACCAAGCTATTAGAAATCTCATTGGTAGCTCCAAAAATTTTCTTGCCTAAATCAAGTAATACTCCACCCAAAATAGTCGAAAGACCTTTGGCTAAAGCCTGCGATAACCCCCAAGCCCCAATAAAAGTCCCAGCCGTCTCTGGCAGAGTGAGATCTAGCATCAAAGTCAGAGCGCTAGTAGTAACAACGCCTGAAAATAATCCAAAAAATAGCAGCGCCATTTTCAGAAAAATCACATTCTGAGTAAAACCAGCCGCAATTATCCACAGCATCGAAAAAGCCACTAAACTACAGCCCCACCGTGCGCTACGCCGTTTACCTATTTTGGGAATCAGCAAAAAGCCAGTCACCAATAAGCCAATCACTGTCCCAATACCAAAAAAAGCATTGAGCTGAGCAGATTGCCCGATCGACAGACCAAAAACCTTGCCACCATAAGTTTCTAGCACCGCATCCTGCATGAATAAACCCAAAGTCATAAATATCAGAAAGGTAAAAAATATTTTAGTCTGTTGATTGGTGTTTAAAATTCGCCAAGCTCTCTTAAGTCCTACTACTGATTCTGCTGATTTCGGAGCTAATTTTTGGCGTTGAGCGAAGCGAGAATACTTTTTTTCCACTCCCCAAGTAGCAATCACCGCTAGTGGAAAAACCACAAAAGGTACGAAAAGAAACAGGCGATCGATTTGCTGCCGCACATTTTCGATCGAAGCATTCAATTCTAAGGGTTTTAGAATCGTGCTGATCGTGATTGCTCCAATAATTACCCCAACTAATAGCATTGACCAATCGATCGACACAATCTTCGATCGATTGCTTTCATCAGTTACATCTACCAACAACGTGGCAAATGGTGTCGAGCTAGCACTTACTGCCAAGCCATATAGACCGAACACCAATCCCAGTAGCAACGCCCAACCATAAGTGGCTAGAGTCCAGTCATTAGTACCCAATTCCCGCACATTATCGCCTAGCTTCCACATTACCTGGGTCGCCAAAATCACAATAACCGAAAGACTGGCTGCACCTGCCCACACATAGCCGGTACGATAATGACCAAAGAGCATCTTGGTATCAGACATTTGGCCAAACCAGACCCGTGCTGGAGCCACAAACAAGGTCATTGCTAAGACTAGAGTAGAAATTGTCCCTGGGACATTTAGTTTGTTGATTAAAATCTGATTAAGGACACCAAAAATCAACACCGACATCATGCCCAGAGCGACCTGAAACAGTCCAAGTCGGATCATTGTAAACAGGGTGATGTTTGGCAGAGATTCTGGTTTCTCGGCTGCGAGATTGCCACTTATCATAAAATTTTTATATAAAAAATCGAGTTACTAACCATATTTAGCATGGTTTTCTGGTTAGATGGCAACCTGAGAAAGGTAGGTTCATCAATTTACACGATACCGATCGAGAATCGAAGCCAGTCCCAACCTGGATTAAGATTAGTCCAGGTAGATAAATTTACAAAGAGTCATGATGAAAGCACAAGTATTTCGCGGCGTAAACCAACTCAGCTACGAAGAAGTCCCGATGCCCGAGGTGGCTGCTGACGAAGTGCTAGTAGCAGTAGGAGTCGTAGGACTCTGCCAATCGGACATCAAAAAAATTCGCTACCCTCTCTTAGATCCACCTCGGATTTTTGGTCACGAAACCGCTGGGACAATTTCCCAGGTGGGCAGCGCAGTAAAAAATTGGCAGGTGGGTCAGCGGGTGGTGGTAATGCACCATATTCCTTGTATGCATTGCAATTATTGCCTCAACGAAAATTTTTCAATGTGCGACGTATACAAAAAAGTCACCACCACTGCGGGCTTTACCCCGAGTGGCGGCGGTTTTGCCGACTATGTGAAGGTGCCAGGGCATATCGTAGAGAATGGCGGACTGATTAAGATCCCGGACAATATTACTTTTGACCAAGCTAGCTTTGTGGAGCCAACCAACTGCTGCTTAAAGGCGGTCAAAAAAGCCAATATCCAAGCTGGAAATACCGTGCTGATTACTGGGGCAGGCCCGATCGGCCTAATGTTTGCCATGTTAGTCAAGTACCTAGGTGGTCGCGCGATCACTACTGATCTGATTCCCAGCCGGGTGGAAAAAGCTTTGGCAGTCGGTGCCGAAGCGGCTTTTTTAGCCACTGATCCTGATTTGCAGGCTAAGATTCATGCTTTGACTGGCGATATGGGCGTAGATATCAGCATCCTGGCTGTCCCCAGTGATAAGGCTTTTTTCCAGGCTTTGGACTGTACTCGCAAAGGCGGCAAAATTCTGTTCTTTGCGGAGTTTCCTGATGAAGTGAATATTCCGCTGAACCCCAATGTGTTGTATCAGCGAGAAATTGACCTGATGGGTAGCTATAGTTCATCCTATCGAGTCCAAAATCTGGCGCAAGATATTGTGTTTAATCAACGCATTGATGTAAATGCTTTAATCAGCGATCGATATCATCTCAAAGATCTCGACAAAGCTGTCTCCCAAGCAACTAAGCCCACCCCAGATACCTACAAAATCTTGATTTATCCTCACATCTAGTATTCTATCTATCTGTGATGCGTCAAATGCTGAATTTTAGAGCCCTTCTGCTGGGTTAATCTTCAGCATTTCGAGGGATGCCACAACTTGAAAGGAAGATGTAGGCTAGCTCTAGTCTTTATTACTGCTCTTAGGGCAAAACTTTATGACCGCTGGCGATATCGATCCTCAATTTGGTGCCGTTAGTCTGGCTAATACATTTCTTCCCCAAATCGGCTTGGTACAGCCAAATGGCAAAGTAATTGTTGCTGATCAAACTTCTTTAGCTAGGTATAACATTGATGGCTCGATCGACAGCAGTTTTGGCACCAACGGCCAGATCTTACTCAGCAACATCACCTTGTTGCCGATCAACACAGTCACAGCCTTAGCCCTTCAGCCAGACGGCAGCATCATCGTAGCTACTGGCCAAGATCGCTCTCTGTTGGTAACTCCCTCCTTTCTGCAGCAGCCCGCTCTGTCTAGATTGAATTCTGATGGCTCGATCGATCAAATTTTCAGCCAAAATGTCAGATATTCTAGCCCTGTAGCCAGTGCAGGCAGTAATCTTTTGTCGGTTCAACCGGATGGTTCGATCATTTCACTAGGCAGCAACAATATTTACCGCTATGAGCCTAATGGCACCCTGCAATTCATTGCCAACTTAGAAGCCTCCACCAGCGTTAATAACATTGCCGGACTGCACAGCTTTGCTACCTCCCAAGGCAATAAAATTGTGACCGCTGACTACATTCCTAGTGTGAATATCTTTGACCTTTCGGGCAACAATTATTCATTGGTTCTCAACCGTTACAACCTCGATGGCACCCTTGATCGAACTTTTGGTAACAATGGAACCGTTATTGGAGCAGGTTTACCAGATTTTCGGGTGACAGGAATTACCACCGATGTCAATGGCCAATTGATTTTAACTGGCGCTAATGAGTTATTGTCACCAGGTGTACCCACCACTTTATTGGTCAAGTACAGCAGCAATGGCACTTTGGATCAAAGCTTTGGCATCAATGGATTTGTGAATACTGGTTTGATCGACTGGCGCTTTACTTCTGGACAGAGTAGTCTGACTGTGCAACCAGACAGCAAAATATTAATTTCTGGTCAAGACACCACGGCAATTGCAGGTGGCTTTGCTAACAATGAGCCATTCTTATTGCGCTATAACCCTAACGGAACTCTAGATAGTAGCTTTGGTGATAGTGGTAGTCTGCGAATTGATAATAGTGCTGGAATATTGTCCGTTCAAGCTAATGGTGATATTTTGAGTATTGGAGCAACGACTACTAATCAAGCCAAGTTCTCACGGTATCTTAGCGTTGGTGATTTTCCGGTCGATCGCCTTGCCGCAGGCAGCGAAAGCAATGATCATTTAGCTGGTGGTCGTGGTAATGATTTATTTAAGGCTGGCGCGGGTAACGATACTGTTTGGGGCGGCTATGGCTACGACACGATCGATGGCGAAAGTGGTAACGATACTATTTTGGGTGAAGCTGGAGCCGATCGACTCTATGCTGCCAATGGCGATGATCTGTTAATAGGTGGTCAGGGGTTGGATTATTTGCATGGTGGTTATGGCGATGATACCTTGCTGGGCGGCGAGGATGGCGATTTATTGATTGGTGATGTGGGCAATGATTCACTTACTGGTGATGATGGCAATGATATTTTGTATGGCGGCGATGGTGTAGATACCCTTCAGGGAAGCATCGGTGACGATATTTTAGATGGAGAAAATGGTAATGATTCCTTGGTAGGGGGATTGGGTAATGATGATCTCTATGGTGCTAATAACGACGATCGGCTAGATGGAGGCGAAGGTAACGACAGTATTAATGGGGGCTATGGTAACGATTGGTTGGTGGGAGCTGGTGGGGATGACACTTTGTTTGGTGATGATGGCCTAGATACCTTAATTGGTGGTTTTGGTAACGACCTCTTTTTGGTTTATGCTCCTACTAGCACTTTGACCGCTCAGGCTGATAAAATCGCCGATTTTGAAGTAGGAGTCGATACAATCAGTTTGAGCAAAGCAGTATTTGGTGCTTTGCAGAGTCTCAAAGGTGTCGGTTTTAGCGCAACAACAGATTTTGCCATCGTGACCGGCATCGAAGCTGTAGGACAAAGCAGTGCGGTAATTGTTTATAATACCGCCGACAATAGTTTGACCTATAAATCCTTTAATACTACGGCAATTTTTGCGAAGCTAGATGGAGTTGTGACGGTGAGTGCTAATGATTTCCAAATTACTGATTAGTTAATAGTCGTCTGTGCCGATCGAGTGACACCTTGCCAGTTCTTGGCTATGAGTTTTTAAACACTGCATACGAATATCCCACAGATGAATCTGATCTGACACATACCGAATATGCACCGATAAAATATCGTTATTTTATTTCTGATGATGGACTCTTGCAAATTTATCGGAACAAAAAGCTCACAACTTCAGAGCAAGGAATCTGGAAAGACTAGAAACATCTAAGGAATTGCGCCAATTCTCCTGACAGAGTGCTAAAATTTCTGCAATCTCTTACCTTCACTGCATCGGTAAGAGAACCGCCTTTATTAACAGCATTTCTACCATGGACAAACCGCTTGGCACCGTCATTCAAGGCTCTCTTACTGGAGGATTAGATGTCAAACTTTATCCCGGCATTTCCGTTGAAGATATGCGTGTTGGGAAGTTTTTGGTAGTTCATGGCCATAAATATGACTTCTTTTGTTTACTTACCGATGTCAGTTTAGGGACAACCAGCGATCGAATCTTAGTCCATCCTCCCGATCCCCATGATGATTTTTTACAAGCTGTCCTCTCGGGTAGTACTACCTATAGCACAGTAAACCTAGCTCCTATGTTGATGCTACTGCGGGTAGTGGAAGCAGCAGCAGCCAAAAAGAAGAAAAGCAAAGTTGTGGGCATTGATGACGAGCTGCAAGCTGTCCTCGCTTCTTATCAGGCCAACAGCAGCGCAGAATTAGAGCTGTTGCCAGTGAAAACCATTCCCAGCCACTTTAGCCAGGTCTTTGATGCCAGTGAACAAAACTTTCGCCAGATTTTTGGCTGGGAAGATGATCCTCATCGCTGTAACTTCTCGATCGGTCAGCCTCTAGATGTGGATGTGCCGGTATGTTTGAACCTGCATCGTTTCGTAGAAAGAAGCAATGGCATTTTTGGTAAATCGGGAACGGGTAAATCGTTTCTTACGCGCCTCTTGTTAGCCGGAGTAATTCGGAAGAAAGCAGCAGTTAATTTAATCTTTGATATGCACTCCGAATATGGCTGGGAAGCTGTATCTGAAGGCAAAAACAGTGCCACGGTCAAAGGTCTGCGTCAACTATTCCCCAACGATGTAGTTGTTTACACTTTAGATCCAGAATCTAGTCGGCGCAGGGGCATCCGTGATGCACAGGAATTATTTTTGAACTATGACCAGATCGAAGTCGAAGATATTCGGTTAGTAGGACGAGAATTGGATCTCTCAGAAGCCAGTATCGACAACGCCAATATTCTCTATGGAGAATTCCACGATCGCTGGATTAGTGAGCTGTTGGATATGACCAACGAAGATATCAAGATGTTCTGCGAAGAAAAGCGCGGAAATATGAGTTCGATTATGGCCTTGCAGCGGAAGCTGTTGCGTTTGCAGAAGCTGAAGTACATGAAGCCCAGCAGCCGCCAGAACTTCATTGAGCAAATGTTGAAAAATATTGATGCCGGTAAGAGTATCGTAATTGAGTTTGGCAATCAAACCGATATGCTTTCTTATATGCTAGTGACAAATATGATCACCCGCCGGATTCATGAGCGCTATGTAGAAAAGGCCGAGCGCTATTTGCAAAGCAAAAATCAGGCCGATAAACCCCAGCAGTTAATGATTGTGATCGAAGAAGCCCACCGCTTTTTGGATCCAGCCGTGGCCAAGAGCACTATTTTTGGCACGATCGCTCGGGAAATGCGCAAGTATTTTGTGACTTTGTTGGTGATTGATCAGCGACCTTCAGGAATCGATCGAGAGATTATGTCCCAAATTGGTACTCGGATTACAGCGCTAATTAATGATGAGAAAGATATTGATGCAATTTTTACTGGGGTTTCTGGTGGTCAGGGGCTGCGATCGGTTTTAGCCAAGCTAGATTCTAAGCAGCAGGCGCTAGTATTGGGTCATGCGGTGCCCATGCCAGTGGTGGTGCGCACAAGGCCATACGATCGACAGTTTTATGAAGAGATTGGCTGTGATAGCTGGTCAGATAAGACTGATGATGAGGTATTTGAACAAGCGCGATTGGCCACGATCGATCTGGGTTTTTAATATGTACGTTAGTGGTTTGGTTGATAATCGAAAATCTGTCGTCATACTAATACTATGTATAAAAAAAGAGGCTCAATACCTCTTTTTTGTTCGATGATTTCTTGCTCTACTGCAAACCAGTATTCATCCCAGGTTTACCAGTAGCCAATTCTACCTTCACGATCTTGCCGCCCATTTTCATAATGCGCTGCTGTTCACGAAACCAATTATCGTAAGGAACTAACTTAGTGAAGTAAGTGTTTTGCAGTTCGCGCTGAGTGCGAGTCCGTGACAGGCTCGGAACACAGGCAGTAACTTTGAACATCCGCATATTGGAATTTCTCCGAAAGCTATTTTAAATATTATTGCCCAGATACTTCAAAGTCCGGGAAATTAAGAATCAGCATTAGCGCTTCGCAACCGACCTAAGTTTAGATTGGCTCTCGCAGAGCTAGCACCCATTCCCAACTTTCCGAACTCTAAATTAACCCGTTCTAAGCTGAGATTAACCCAAGCCAGAGCAGATATAGTCGAAATAAACGCCCATTTCCTTACCGGCATCAGCGCCAACTAAGCTAGCAGTTACTTCTTTCATAGCTTGAATAGCTTGAGAAGTAGCAGCAACAGGAACTCCCAAGGAGTTATAAGTTTCTTTCAGACCATTCAATACGCGCTCATCCAAAATAGAAGGGTCGCCAGCCAACATAGCATAGGTCGAGTAGCGCAGGTAGTAGTCCAAGTCACGAATGCAAGCAGCATAACGACGAGTAGTATACATGTTGCCACCGGGACGAGTGATGTCCGAGTAAAGCAAAGATTTAGCTACAGCTTCTTTAACGATAGTGGCTGCATTAGCGCTGATAGTGCCAGCAGCACGTACCCGCAGTTCGCCAGTACCGAAGTAAGCTTTTAGCTTGTTCAGTGAGTTTGTATCCAGGTACTTGCCCTGAACGTCCGAAGAGTTGATTACAGAGGTGATTGCGTCTTGCATTATTTAAATTCCTTAACTGTTAACTTAGTTGTTGAAGCCTCAGGTGTATTAATCTCGAAGATTAGCCCATTGCGCCGAT
>JANOXZ010000035.1:0-6917 GCA_031418695.1 Synechococcales cyanobacterium VAR_35_metabat_10 | reverse complement strand
GCAAAAAAATGATCAGCCTGCATTATTAAAGTCGATCGGCTTGGCTTTAAAGCAACGTAGAACGCTATTAGTGCTGCGGTTTGATCAAGTACTAACAGATGGAAACCGAACTATCAAAGGAGACTATGCCGAAATCTTGGTGATGCTAGGACTTCTAGAGAACTCTAGTTGCTTGCTGACTCTCGATAATGACCCCATGACCAATGAGGCAGAGATCAAACGGTCTCTCAACCATCAACTACGCTTGGCTGTAGATCTACGGGCGGGTAAACAGAAGTCTTTGGCTCTTCGGATGATCTCGATCGAAAACGATCTTCAGAGTGTTTGTGATATTTTGAAAACCTACTTAAACTAAGATTTATTGCTAATAACAGCCTGTAGTTTCTTGTCATCTCTTGTAGTGAGCTGGTTCTCGCTGCCAGGGATTTATATTATGGATAAGCCCGCAATTAATTGACTAATCGGTGAATTCGCTTTGTACCTATGACTTTACGTAGAAAATCTGTAATTTTTGATTTCATATGATTTTAGATGATTTAAGGTGATTTATCCGTCAATAGAAATACAGATTTTTTTTATACTCTATTTACATTTGAAAACAATTAAGTTTTTTCAGCAAATAACTCGTAACTATCAATTAGGCTCAACTCCTTATAAATCAGTGGTTTACTGATTAATGAAACATTTCGCAACAGTAAACTAAGTAATAAAATCAGCCAAAACGTTGAAATAGTCCTAGCTATTTCACACCATGTAGTCAGTGAAAATATAGTGAGTATTTTCACTGACTACATGATTTTTCTTGAAAAATATTGTTGTATTGTTTTTGTAGAGAGTATAAGAGTTGAATTCTTTAATCTTTGATTAAGTTCCTTTAGCTTAAGTAGTCTCAGTAAATAAAAATTCCACTCAAATTTTTGTAGATCGGTTGAAATTAATGCAGATAAAGCAATCTCATTCGAGACGAAGATTTTGGTAGAATGCATCTGCTTTCAATCTTAATTTTCATTTGTTACAGATCATCCTGTGCTGTTATATCAACTTATTTATTTATCTTTAGCCTAAACAGTATATGTTTTCTGTGAAGGCTTAGATCTTGCTGTAGGTAAGGATATTGCTGGCATATCTTCTGACCCAGGGAACAATTTCTCTCACAAGTTCCTCAACTCTTTTATCTATCTTATAGATAAATCTTATCAAGCATAAGTAATGCAATCTGAATGGTTTTGAGCCGTTTTAGCTTTCAGTATTTTGAAGGTTGAAATTGTCGATCCAAAATACATTACTAGCCCATATTAAAACAAATACATGTAGTGTAGTCTCCAAAAATGCTAGTTAATCTCCTAGAGCCAAACAGACCAGTAAACAGCTTCAATGTTGAACTTAGTAACTGCCATTTTCAGCAAGACAAAGTCTGTGATTCGAGAATTCATGCTTTTTTTCGCCGATGTCTCTTTAAGGAAAAAGCTTGGTGGTGTGATTGGTCTTTGCCCACACTTTATGAGCGAAGCTGGCAAATTCGATTACTTTGTTGAAAATCACAGTCATAATTTTCAGTTCAAAATCCATCACAAACCCAATTTAGCAGTAAAAAAAGGCCAAGATCATGACATCAAGTTTTAATGTTAATAAAGCAGACCTCCAGTTTATTCTGAAGCAAATTGGAATTGCAGAAAGTACTTCGTTGGGTTACACATCAGCACCCCTTTCGATCAAACAGGCGGTCATGAACACCTATGGCCTGAATGCCTCGGATGCAGCGATCGCCCCTTACGGCTTGCGGACAGTAGATGGCACTTATAACAACATCCTGATTGAGGCTAACAAAAGTCTTGGTGCAGCCGATACCCTATTCCCCCGTTTAACCACTCCAGTTTATCTAAATGAACTAGACGAAACTCCGTTTTTTGGTGTTACTAATACAAACTATGCAGCAACCGGCAGCGTCGTTGACTCCGATCCACGAATAATTTCTAACCTAATTGTCGATATGTCGGTTAGCAATCCGGCAGCGATCGCTACATTTTTGAGCAACCCACTCTCGGTAGCCGCTTTCCAAGAACTACACCCCGGCAAGAACCCGGTCGCACCGGGCGGAGTTGTCAATGCAAATGATCTTGAGTTAACTAATACAGATCTGCAAACAATTCCCAATCAATCACCCGATATTGGTCTATCTCCTGGCTTTAACTCCTGGATGACCTTCTTTGGTCAGTTTTTCGACCACGGCTTAGATTTAGTTACGAAGGGTAACAATGGCACCGTGTACGTGCCGCTCCAGCCCGATGATCCGCTAATTGCTGGTGCTGATGGAATAATAAATACTGCCGACGACCTTGCACCTAATCTGCGCTTTATGGCACTAACTCGGGCTACACCTACCATGGTTGATCCTGATGGTGCCGGACCATTACCTGCTGTGGCTCAGTTTGAAAACACCACGACTGCTTACGTAGACCAAAACCAAACCTATACTTCCAATGCCTCTCACCAAGTGTTCTTGCGCGAATATGTAAAAGTAGACATTGACGGTGCTGGTGGTAATGGACCAGTTGCAGTCTCAACTGGCAGGCTGCTAGATGGTACTGCTGCCAGCGGTTCGGTTGCAGGCGCGATCGGCAACTGGGGAGAAGTCAAAGCACAGGCGCTCACCATGCTGGGCATTAAATTAGATGACTTCGACATTAATGATGCACCGCTGTTAGTTACCGATCAATACGGTAAATTTATTCCTGGTACCCATGGTTATGCCCAGTTAGTCATGAGAGCAGATGCCGCTCATGCCACCAACTGGCTACAAGAAGGCACGGCTGCGGGTATCATTACAGCGGGTTCGATCGGAACTGGTCACGCCTTTTTAAACGATATCGCACACCATGCAGCACCAGGATTGTGGGATCACGACAACAATCCATTAACAGCCAAAATCAGACAAACTGCCGACACTGATCCTGGGGTTGGAGATGACTTAAATCCTGGTACTTATGACGATGAAATGCTCAATGCGCATTTTATTACTGGTGATGGACGTGGCAATGAAAACATTGGTCTAACCACTGTCCACAGCATTTTCCACTCTGAACATAACCGAATGGTTGAAGCTAATAAAGCGACTATTTTACAATCAGGCGATTTGGCATTTCTTAATGAGTGGCTGCGAGTTGATGTGGCTGCTCTGCCTACTACTGCCGCCCAAGCTGCCAATCTACAATGGGATGGTGAGCGTTTATTCCAAGCATCTCGCTTCAGTACCGAAATGCAATACCAGCATTTAGTATTTGAAGAATTTGCCCGCCGCGTTCAGCCTGCTGTAAACCCCTTTGTTTTTAACAGCAGCCCCAACGTTGACCCTTCGATTATGGCCGAGTTTGCCCATACGGTTTATCGATTTGGACATTCGATGCTAACTGGCACAGTCGATCGACTAGAAAATGATCTAACTGCTGTCAACGAGGGAGCCAATACTAACCCCGACCAAAAAACACTGCTGGCAATGTTCTTGAACCCCCAAGGATATATCGGTAGTGGTGCAACGATCGAAACCATTAATGCCAATCTCGTCCGGGGCTTATCGCGGGATGTGGGCAATGCGATCGATGAATTCATTGTGAGTGATGTGCGTAGTAACTTACTGGGTCTACCGCTCGATTTGGCGGTACTCAACATTGTGCGGGGTCGTGAAACAGGCATTCCATCATTCAACGAAACTCGTAAACAGCTCTATAACAGCACTGGCCTAGCCGATCTCAAGCCGTTTGTTAGCTGGTATGACTTTGCCCAGAACATTACTAACGCAGCTTCGGTGGTCAACTTCATCGCCGCTTATGGTACTCATGCCACTATTACTGCGGAGACTACTCTTGCGGGTAAGCGGGCAGCCGCAGAAGCAATTGTTTTTGATACTGCTGGGGCACCTGCCGATCGATTGGAATTCTTAAACGGCACAGATGCCTATGCCGGTAGCGCTGCTACTGGAGCTGCTGGCACTCATGGCGGCCTAAATTTGGTCGATCTCTGGATTGGGGGCTTAGCCGAAAAGCACCCAGAATTTGGCGGCATGTTAGGCAATACTTTCAACTATGTGTTCGAAGCACAGATGGAGAATCTGCAAAATGGTGATCGGATGTATTACTTGAGTAGGACACAGGGAACAAATTTCCTTAACCAGCTCGAACCAAATACTTTTAGTGACCTGGTAATGCGTAACACTGCGCTAGGCGATGTCTATTCAACCCATTTGAATGCCGCTCTGTTCGTAACACCAGATCATTTTCTGGAACTCGATCGAGGCATTGCACAAACCGATTATAACGGGGCTGCCGCAGGCAAAGACCCACTGAATCCTAATCCATTTACCGGTGCCAAAGTTGTCCGTAACTATACCGGCAGCACTGTTGTTGACGGTACGCATGATTTTGGTGGATATCTCAAAGTCTCTGGTGGTGAACACTACGTGCTTGGCGGCACAGAAGGTAACGATACACTGCTTAGCGACAAAGGTATTGACGCTCTTTGGGGTGATGGCGGTAACGATTATCTGAATGCCGGAACAGAATCTGATAACGTGTTCGGCGGTGAAGGTGATGACATTATCGAAGATCCATTCGGCGATGACTTGCTGCGTGGCAACCAGGGTAATGATGTAATCACTAGTGCTCGTGGTGCAGACATCTTCTTCGGCGACCAGGGACAAGACTATATTGTGGTTGGTCAGGATGCTGGTGAAGTTTTTGCCGGCCAAGACGATGACTTCGTTCTTGGTGGCTCGGGTTCAGACGGCCTGATGGGCAACGAGGGAAATGACTGGATCGAAGGTGGCGCGGGTTTCGATGGCGTTACTGGCGACAACTCAGAGCTGTTTTTCAATAGCCCAATCATCGGCCACGACGTACTGTTTGGCCAAGGTGATGAAACAGACTATGATGCAGAATCTGGTGACGATATCATGAGTTCTGCTGGCGGCACTGTTATTCGCTATAACGGCATGTTTGGCTTCGATTGGGGCATTGCTAAGAACGACTCTGTTGCGGTGAATTTCGATTTAACTCCTTTCGTTGGTCCTGCTCTCCCAAACAAAATTCTACGCGATCGCTTTGACTTGGTTGAAGCCGCTTCGGGCTGGCAAAACGATGACCATCTGGATGGCGACGATCGCAGCGCCTTAACACCGGCAGGTACCATTTTTTCGTTCGATGATCACTTATTGACTGCCGATGGCATCGCACGGATCAATGGTTTGGGCAATTTAGTGAATCCGGCAATCGTCACATTGGGTTTGGCTAACAACACCTTCCGTAACGGCAACATCTTGCTAGGTGGCGATGGTGATGACTTCCTCCGGGGCAAGGGCGGCGACGACATTCTTGATGGTGATGCTTGGCTCAATGTGCGCATTAAGATTGTTATTCCTAGCGGTTCTAATTCAGGCACCTACTCTGCTGAATCCATGAACACGGATACGTCGGTTGCTGGTCAGTATGCTGGTAAGGTCTTCAACACCAATTCTGATGGTAGTCCTGATTTTAGCCGAGTTGCTTTTGGTGGTCGATCGCTCACCTCGCTTATGCTCGATCGGACAATCAACCCTGGCCAAATGAGCATCGTTCGTGAGATTCTAGACGGCACAATCGCTGCTGGCGAAACCGATGACGATACCGCTGTTTTTCAAGGGAACTATGCTGAGTACAACATCGAAGGTCGTATCACAACAGGCCCAAATGGTACTGGTACTGTCACAAGGGCAGCTCTAGACTTGAATAATGATGGCTTTATATCAGTGATAGATACGCTTGCCACTCGTACAGTCAGCGATGGCCACGACCTGTTGAAGAACATCGAGCAGCTTAGTTTTGCCGACCAAATCATTCGGATCAGTGGCAAAACATCTCTCAGCATTAGTGCAGTTGATAATTCAACTTCCGCTGATCTCAGTGCTGTATTAACAGGTTTCAATCCACCCAGCATCGCTAACTATACTTATCAGTGGTATTCCTCCACTGATCAAGGTACGAATTCCACACTAATTCTTGGGGCTACTTTGGCAACTAGAAGTGCTGTAAGTAATAGCCTTTCGAGAGTTGTGGTAAACTATAGCGATCTCTTTGGCTCTAACACTCTTACTAGCTCATGGGTGCAGGTTGGCACCGTTGCTGGTAATACATTAAATGGTTCTATTGCTGCTAACGATATCCTCATTGGGTTGAGTGGCAATGATAGTCTTGCTGGTGGTGTAGGCGACGATACGATGTATGGCGGTGGCGGTAATGATGTGTTAGATAGCCATGGTGACAGCATTGGCGTTGACAGTTTGAGTGGTGGAACTGGTGATGACACTTATGGTGTTTACAACTCTGCTACTACGATTGTTGAAAATGCTGGGGAAGGTAATGACACTGTTTGGACAGCAGTTAATTATACTTTGTCTGCCAATATCGAAAATATGTACCTAGTCGGTGCTATTACGGGTACTGGTAATGCTGGTGACAATTCCATTTTTGGTTATGGTGCAGCTAAACACACCCTTAATGGCGCTGCTGGAAATGACTCTCTCTACGGTGGTACCGGTGCCGATGTTTTGAGTGGTGGTGCCGATAACGACTACCTCAATGGTGGATTAGGTGCTGACTCTCTTAGCGGTGGTGCTGGCAATGATGTTTTAGATGGTTCTGGTGATAGTACCGGACTCGATACTTTTGCCGGTGGAGCTGGTGATGACGTTTATGGCGTTTACAACTCTGCTACTACGATCATCGAAAATGCAGGGGAAGGTAATGATACTGTCTGGACAGCAGTAAATTACACCTTAGCTGCCAATGTTGAGAACATGTACCTAGTCGGTGCTCTTACTGGTACTGGTAGTGCAGATAATAACCTCATTGTGGGTTACGGAGCAGGTAACAACACCATTTATGGATTAG
>JANOXZ010000034.1:0-25233 GCA_031418695.1 Synechococcales cyanobacterium VAR_35_metabat_10 | reverse complement strand
AATTACTTCTGCAAGGAGCGATCAAATGCTATATATTTTGTCTAGGGTAATGTTGAGTTGCCCTAAATATTACAAATGTCTTATACTTTCATCCATCGATTTGGGTAACTTACTATCATGACAGCTCTACCATCCCGCGATTTCCGGAAGCCTGTGTACGATACCGCTAAAGCCCGCCCTCGACGTATTTCGTCGAAAGCCACTGTTTCTCAACAGCAGCGGCTATTTGCCTCTAGCTCTAAGCTAGTAGTCTATTTGTTACTTTCCATTTTGGGCATCACCTCCTTGACTAACTTGGTGCTCTACAGCATGAACCAACAAAATAAGCTGTACCATCTCCGGTCTGAGGTGAAAGATGCCAAGCAACGCATTGCCACCAAAAATGCCGATTTCCAATATTCCTTCGATCCCCGCGTTACCAAGTCATTGATGGAAGAAAACAGCTATCGAGTAGCCAAAGATAAACTCCCGATTGTCCCTTTTAATGCTGAAGAAGTCCGCCGTTAGGTACTGAATTTCCACAAAAAGCCATCCAGCTAATTTTGCTGGATGGCTTTTTAGTAGAATTGTAGTCTTGTAGGGTGGGCAAGGTTGCTGAGCGAAGTCGAAGCACTGCCCACCATCTATGATCTAGATGATTTCGATGCTATCAATGACCGAGCCGCTGTACTGTGTAGAATCTTCAAGCCCCCACCAAAGTCTGAAACTTCACATTGCTAGGAATCAACAAATCTAAAATTGGCTGACCAGTCAAACAGCGCCAATGACAAACAAACAAATTGGGCTGCTGCACCTTAATACTGGCCAAAGCCACCGTAGTCGGAAACGGCAACAATCGATCGAACACCAACTCACCGTCCCGAAATCCACAACCCATCAAATAGACCGAGGGTGGTGCCTGTAGATATGCCAATAACTTGAACCCCAATTGATAAAGAGGCTGGCGCTGTTGATCAGTTAAATCTAGCGGCTGTTGATGATGAGGATGAGTAATGGCCTCGGCATACAGCGGCCCTTTAATGGTGTGGACGATCGGCAGCCAAAACTGCAACTCTCCTACCCCATAACCCATTTCTTGCACTACCTGTCGCAGAGTTTCAGTATCCTGACAAGCCGCAAAAACCTTACTCCCCCAAAATTTCAGGTTTGGGGGCAGGTTTAAAGTCAAAGGACACAAGACATCATAATCTGCCTGTTTCAGCGCTTCAGTGGTCTGCCAAAGGCGGCTGTGATAGCCAGCTTCGATCGCCGCTGCCTGGATGGCCACAAACACTGCGACATCATCACCAGGAATAAAAATTGCGCTGGTCATAGGTTAGGAGCTAAAAGCCATGCCACTACGTGGCAATTCAGGTAATTCCAGCTCTACTTTGCTGGGTCTGATTACTTTTTCGGCTGCTCGATCGGCGGCTAATTGCAACTCGCTTTGCAGACGCTGATTTTCTTGGTGCAGCTTGGCAATTTTGTCCCGAATCGGAGCCAGACGCTCGGCGAACTTTTGGGTGTAGATCTTTGGTAGCTCTTGTACCACTTGCTCCAACATCCGGCTGCGATCGCTCAGCTCCCTGACAGTACGCCGAAGCTGTTGAATCTCAGCATCGCGGGTATGTAATTGCTCTTGGTAATACTGCACCTGGGTTTCTACCCCTTGGAGCTGTTCCCGTAGGGCACGAATTTCGCCTTTGTGGTCGCCGACTAGCTCACCCCGAGGTGGCTGAGAATGATTGGTCTTCACGATCCGAAATAACTCCTGAGATAGCTGCTGAACAAGCTGATCGCGGGTATTTAGTTCTTCACGAAAATGCGCGATTTCTGCTTTGAGTGCAGAAAGATTGCTGGGCTGCGTAGAATCCACCATGAGGGTATTCTGAAAAATTGGTCAATGTTTCATTAGATTTTACATTTTCTGTGGACAAAAAAAAGGGTTCTAGGAAATCTAGACCCTTTTAATGCGTAAAGAATTGAAAATTATCTGGAAACTATTTCACCAAACTATCTAACAGTGCCTTCTAATTTGGCAGTGTTGATCGGCTTCATTGCATACATTCTGATGGCGTTCCAACCGATCGCGGCGATATGAGGCAGGTTTTTCGCAATTTTCAAGAATTTAGGCAAATTGCTAGCTGGGGCATTAACAATCTTGAGGTAGCTAGCTGCCGATTTATCCAGCAGGGCAGTGAACTTCGGATTGTTCACATCTAAGATAATCGGGAATATCCGACCAGCAGTCCAGTTGGTTTCTTTGATTACATCCAGGTTGAAGTCCCGAGTAGTCATACCCATGGCTTCATAAAACCGAGTGCGCTGATGGTCATTCAAATACATAGTGAGAAACACACTCAACAAGAAGAACCGACACCACAGCTTGGCTTTCCAGTCGTTCAAAATATGGGGCTGCGATTTCATCACCGCATCAAAGAAGTCACCATGGCGGTTTTCGTCTTGGCACCAGTTCTCAAAATAGTTGAACAACGGATACAGCTTATTCTCAGGATGAGCTTCTAAATGGCGGAAGATCTTGATATAGCGCCAGTAGCCAATTTTCTCTGAGAGATAGGTGGCGTAGAAGATAAATTTGGGTTTAAAGAAAGTATATTGATGGCTCTGAGTCAAAAAGCCCAGATCCAAAGACATATCAAAATCAGCCATGGCCTTGTTCAAGAAGCCTGCATGACGAGCTTCGTCCCGCGACATGAGGTTAAAGCCTTCGGCTAACAAAGGATTTTTCTTTTTCAAACGTCTGCCCAATTCTTTGTAGAGCAGAAAGCCCGAAAATTCTGCGGTACAAGAGCGCTCTAAAAATTCACTAAACAACTGCCGGGTTTCGCCGTCAATGCTGTCCCAAGAGTTATCGAACTGTTCATCGCGCACGAAGTGGTGGCGATTGTAATCTACTTTAAACTCGGCGATGATGGCACGCATCTCTTCTTCGTTGTAAGAGATGTCCATTCTCTCCATTTCTTCAAAGTCGGTGGTATAAAACCGAGGAGTCAGAATGGTTTCCTTGGCTGGCATCTTGACTTCATTTTGCAAGTCGGCTGCCGGTTTTGTAAGTGAGTTTACCATAATGTTTTTTTATAGGTTTGACGGCTACAAGGCATATTTAGAGGGCTACAAGACATACTCGGAGGGCTACAAGCCGTTCGCTCTCTGGCCATTTTACCAAGACCATGAGAGTTAGGGTATGGGTTTGTATTAAGAGTTGCAAAGAATAGCCTAGTTTGGCAACAGCCATTTCTGGACATTCAGGCGTTTAGTGAGGCCAAACAGCAGTAAATCTAGGGTGATTTTGCGTTCGTCTATTAAGAAAGGCTCGATCGAACTCGCTGTCCCCCCATTAGATATACAAGAAAACCCGCGCTGGCCTTGAATGTCTTCGGCAAAGAAATACAGGTTGAACTGGCGAGTACTATTTTTCCATTTACCCACGATCTGCCAGCAGTCTGGCACGTTGGGCACCCCCGAGATGGTCACAGGAGCCTTCGCGAATTCTAACTTTAAATCAGCCAGACCCTGGGCACTGAGGCCACTTTGGATGGCGGGCACAAAGTTTTGCTGAATAAAATCGGCGAAAGGCTTGTCTTCTAGAGCAGGCGCTTTTTCTTTTTTAGCGGCGGGGGCTTTGGCGGCAACTTCGGTTGTTTCGGCTGTCGCGGCGGAATCTGCTGCGACTACGTCACCAGATGCTTCTGGCTTAGGGGCTTTCGGAGTCTTGGGTGCTTTTGGGGTTTTGCTGGCTTCAGTCATAAAAATATCCTGATATGGGGAGGATTCCATGTTCTGTAATCAATCAATAGATCACAAGAAAAATCCTTCTTGGCTATTTTAGTCTGCCAACTCCCACTTAACCAAAGGTTCGGAAGAACAAAAAGCCGCCCACCACTTGCATCATCCAAGAAAATCGCAGAGTCGGCCAAAAAATCACGCCATTAATCATGGCTACTAACGGCCAATCTAGATGAAACTCTTGGGTTTGCCAGTTCAGCAATAAAAACAAGCTTGCCAACAAAAACAGCAGTCCAGATAGGGTGTAGCGAAAAACAACTAGCTCAAAGCTCAGAGGCTTGGTGCTGAACATCATTTCAGACAGTTGTTTGCCAAAAAAATCAAACATGTGGATAAATCTGTAGACTCGCGGTGAGTAGCCAAATTCTACCTTTTTTGTGACGAGAATCCAAGCCCATTATCAGCTTGCTCTGAGTAAGGCGCAGGTGAATTATCGATCCATTGAACATGCTCAGAATTCTTTCTCAGCAAGGCTTTTAAGTTTTACAGTTCAATCTGAGCAGTTTTTTCTATATCAGCCGATCGACAATACCCTTCAAACAAAGAATTTTTGTTGGCAACATTAATCGATGTTTCCGTATCTTTGGGTATATTACTGGAAGTATAAATAGGGACAATTGTCAAGCGCTTTCCACCCTTATATTTTCAACAATGTCCAGAATTCGGTCTGCTACAACTCAAATCAAAAACAGGAGTGACAGCTATGATGCCTCAGAATTTTGACCTCTCCCTCGAACAGCAGTTTAGCGTTCGATCGTTCCAAACCCAAATCCAAGATATGAGCCGCGAACAAGCTCAGGATTTTTTGGTGCAACTCTATAGCCAAATGCTTTGGCAAGAAACCACCTACAAGAATTTACTCAAACACCAATGGGGTATCGAAGACTGCTCCGACTGTCCTGGTTGCCCTCATAAACAGAATTAATTGAATCTACATCTCTAATCGAATTTACTTGGCAAATTTTTGATTTGTGCGGCGAACCATGTCGCCGCTGAGCAGGTCTTGAAAACCCGTAACTACTTCTCGATGCCTAACCAATCTTGGGGCTTCAAATAAGTCTCATATAGCTCTGCTTCTGGACTGTTTGGTTCAGGCTGATAACCATATTCCCAGCGGACTGCTGGGGGCAGCGACATTAAGATAGATTCAGTGCGACCATTGGTTTGCAGACCAAAAATTGTGCCCCGATCGTACACCAAATTAAATTCTACATACCGCCCTCGACGATAGGTCTGAAAATTCCGCTCCCGATCGCCATAGGGAGTATCTTTGCGCTTCTCCACGATCGGCTTATAGGCAGCCACAAACGACTGAGCGCAATCTTGAGCAAAAGCAAAAATCTGATCCCAGTTCCGAGCAGGTTGTGCGCCGATCGACTTACTATATTGGCCAGCAGGACTATCGGGCTTATCACCGCGATAAAACTCACCCGCTAGACTATCTTGATAGTCAAAAAACAAGCCACCCACACCTCTAGTCTCATCTCGGTGGGGCAGGTAGAAATATTCGTCACACCAGCGCTTAAAAGTGGGGTAATAATTCGGGTTATGTCGATCGCAAGCATCCTTCAGAGTCTGATGTAGGTGCTTTACGTCTTCGATAAAAGGATAATAGGGGGTTAAATCTAACCCACCGCCGAACCACCAAACAGGTCCAGCCTCAAAATAACGGTAATTCAAATGCACCGTAGGAATATAGGGATTATGAGGGTGCAGCACCATCGAAGTACCAGTCGCGTAAAAACGATGACCGGCAGCTTCGGGGCGCTGCTTAAGAATCGAAGGTGGCAGAGTATCTCCCCACACCTCCGAAAAATTCACCCCGCCCTGTTCAAACACGTTGCCACTCCTGATCACCCGAGAACGGCCACCGCCGCCCTCTGGACGAGTCCAGGAATCCTCCCGAAACTCACCTCCGCCATCTGCATCTTCCAATTCCTTACAAATCACATTTTGGATATGTTGCATGAACGCGCTTACACGAGTTTTAGCATCAGAAGGTGGAAGGGTGTCAGGGTTTTCTGACATAGCAGGGGCGGTGGAGCTGGAGGTCATAAGATAATTTTCGGACTTAATTAATTTTCGCAATTCTGGAGTAAGTACTTATGCTTATAAAGCCATAAAAACTCCGACAGAATCGAGCTGGGATCTAGTGTCCGTGCCACAAGTAATATACTTCGAGAGCATCTCAATCTGTAAGGGATCTTTACAAAACATTACCTAATTTCGCAGTGAGACTTTAAAAATATGAGAAAGTGGCAAGCGAATGCTAGATCAGCGATCCCCGTTCATTGGCCAGAATGAGCCGCCCATAAAGATAACGAAATATCAACCGGGCAAAGAATATCCAGAATGACTGAGTTAGACTAAGTGCCATTGGTGGAATTCCAGGTTGCGCGTTACCAAGTTACCTCGATGTGAAACCGCTGCTGACCGCCCTAGATAAAATCTAGATCAAAGCTGTCTTACGTAAATCAGATCGCAGGCAAAATTTTTTTATGACTGATTTCCCTTGGTTGACGACCATCATTATGTTTCCGATCGTCGCGGCAATGGCAATTCCATTTTTGCCCGACGAAAAAGGTCGCACCGTTCGCTGGTACTCATTAATTGTCGCACTGATCGATTTTGCGATTATTGTTTATGCCTTCATCAATCACTACGACATCAATAGCCCTGGGATGCAGATGGTGGAAAGTTATACCTGGGTGCCCCAGATTAACCTAAAGTGGTCGGTAGCCGTTGATGGTATTTCTATGCCATTGGTGCTGCTGACAGGCTTTATTACTTCGTTAGCTACCTTGGCTGCTTGGCCAGTAACATACAAACCCAAGCTTTTCTACTTTTTAATGCTGGTGATGTACGGTGGCCAAGTAGCAGTGTTTGCAGTGCAAGACATGATGCTGTTCTTCCTAGTTTGGGAATTGGAGCTGCTGCCAGTCTATTTATTCCTCTCCATTTGGGGCGGCAAAAAGCGTCTGTATGCTTCCACCAAGTTCATTTTGTATACCGCTGGTGGCTCCCTATTTATTTTAGTTGCTGCGCTGGCCATGGGTTTTTATGGCGGCACCACGACCTTCGATATGCAGGCATTAGCACATAAAGACTATGCTCTAAACTTTCAGCTCTTTATGTACGCGGGCTTGCTGATTGCCTATGGCATCAAGTTGCCAATTATTCCTTTCCATACCTGGTTGCCCGATGCCCACGGTGAAGCCACAGCCCCAGTACACATGCTGTTGGCCGGGATTTTGCTCAAAATGGGTGGCTATGCCCTTATTCGGATGAATGCCGAAATGTTGCCTGCTGCTCATGCGGTGTTTGCTCCAGCCTTAGTGGTGCTGGGGGTAGTCAATATTGTCTACGCTGCTTTAACCTCCTTTGCCCAAAGGAATCTGAAACGCAAGATCGCCTATTCTTCGATTTCTCATATGGGTTTTGTGTTGATTGGGATCGCTTCTTTTACCGAGTTAGGGATGAGTGGTGCAGTTTTACAAATGATCTCCCACGGTTTGATTGGAGCCAGTTTGTTCTTCTTGGTTGGAGCTACTTACGATCGAACACACACCTTAATGCTCGATGAAATGGGCGGTGTGGGTCAAAAGATGACCAAGATCTTTGCGATGTTCACCACTTGCTCGATGGCTTCTTTAGCCTTACCTGGCATGAGCGGCTTTGTGGCTGAACTAATGGTTTTCGTAGGCTTTGCTACTAGCGATGCTTACAACGACCAGTTCAAATTAGTAATGATTATTTTGATGGCTGTCGGCATCATTCTGACTCCGATCTATCTGCTATCGATGCTGCGGGAAATCTTCTTTGGTAAAGAAAACAAAGAGCTGGTTGCTCACGAAGCTCTGATCGATGCCGAACCCCGCGAAATCTTCATCATTGCTTGCCTGTTGGTGCCAATCATTGGCGTAGGCTGTTATCCCAAGATATTGACCCAGATCTACGATTCCACCACTGTCCAGTTGACAGCCCATCTGCGAGAATCGTTGCCTAGTATTGCTCACCGAGCTTTACCAGCATCGATCGCCTTCTCCGCACCAGATATCAAAAAAGCTCTTAAATAAACCATCAATTTTCATTCTGGAGTAACCAGCTACTATGTCTAGACGCACCGACCTAAGAGTCAAATCTTTACAGACTTTCCGAGCCTTTTTGCAAACCATGATCACCCTGGCTACAGCCTCATTAGGGTTTGTTTCGGCACTTGCTTGGAACGATGCTATCAAAGCAACGTTCAAAGAATATTTAGGGGAGGGGACTTCTCTCACTGCTTTATATACCTATGCTTCTTTGGCTACGGTGATTGCTATTTCGGTAGTAGCAATCCTGAGCTGGATCGCTAGCAAAATTGGTGGCGAAGCCGCAATTAGCCGCGAAGTTGATGGTTAGGTTCGGCTCACCCACCATCTATGCCCTATTTACTTCAGAGTTTATAACTGATGAGTCAACTTAACGGTTGGTGAGCGAAGCCGAACTACCGTTAAATTAGCTCATGAACAAACTTGCCTAACCGCTCCATCCCCTTCTCGATCGTCTCTAAATCTGTCGCATAAGAAAGCCGAATATGATCATCAGCCCCAAACGGCAAACCGGGAATCGCCGCTACCTGCTGTGACTCCAATAATCTTTGGCAAAACTCCAAAGAACCCAAGCCCGATCGACGAATATTTACAAACAGATAAAAAGCCCCATCTGGCTTGGCGCAGTCTAAACCAGGAATCGCCTTCAACATCTGCAAAATCACTTCCCGGCGGCGACTAAAAGCCTGCAACATATCGGCCACACAGTCCTGAGAACCCTCCAAAGCAGCCAAAGCCCCATACTGAGCAAAAGTACAAACATTAGAAGTACTGTGCCCCTGAATCATACTGGCCGCCCGAATTAACTCCAGCGGCCCCGCCAAATACCCCACTCGCCAACCGGTCATAGAATAAGCCTTGGCAAAACCACTGCTAATAATGGTTCGATCAAAAATTTCTTTACCTAAAGAGCCAATGCTGACATGCTCGATTCCGTCATAAATAATTTTGGCGTAGATCTCATCCGACACCACCAAAATATCGTGCTTCACAATCACCGCAGCTAAAGCCTCTAACTCCGCGCGGGTATACACCACTCCACTGGGGTTAGAAGGAGAGTTCAAAATCAACAGCTTAGTTTTACTAGTAATACTGGCCGCCAACACTTCCGGCGAAATTTTATAATCGGTAGTAGCATCAGTATGTACAATCACTGGTATACCATCAGCTAGCCGCACCATCTCTGGATAGCTTAGCCAAAAGGGTGCCGGAATAATTACCTCATCCCCTGGATTCAGCAGCACCATCATTAAATTAAACAAAGAATGCTTGCCGCCGTTTGTTACCAAAATATTGGCAGCTTGATAATTTAATTGCTCTTCCCGCTGCATTTGCTGGGCGATCGCCTCTCTTAATGCCGGTTCACCGGCAGCAGCGCCATATTTGGTTTTCCCCATGGCCAGTGCGGCGGCAGCAGCAGCCTTAATATGCTCTGGCGTATCAAAATCCGGTTCTCCAGCGCTAAAGCTGCAAACATCAATTCCTTCAGCTTGCATTGCTTTAGCCTGCGCGGAAATGGCGAGGGTGACAGAAGGCTTGACCTCTCTGGTGCGATGTGCCAATTCCATAACTGATCGATGCCCTCCCACGGCGCTGTTCTGCTCGGGTGCTATTTGCTAACCATGCCCGAGTTTAGCCATTATAGACCTTGTGTGAGTGAATTTTATTGAATATTCGCCATTTTTACAGCAAATTCCAGCCTATTTGTTTTTTCGCACCTACCTAAATCACTATGTTTAATTATTCTGCTGCCTTGGTAACGATCGCCGCCATAGATTTCGATCGACTTTTAGCTTTTTACTCGGTCTTGCTGCAACAGGCGCCTCAGCCGCATCAACCACATGTTTATGGGGGATTTAAAATAGCCGGAATCGATTTGGGGATCTTCCAGCCTAAAGCTAGTAATGATCAGGAGTTTGCCCCCCAATCTGCCGGGGCGGTCAGTCTTTGTCTGTCGGTAGATAACCTAGAAAAAGTTTTAGAACACTTAGCCACCAATGGATACCCCCAAACTTCAACCGTGTTAAATGCCAGTCATGGCCGGGAATGCTACATCTATGATCCCGACGGCAATCGCATTATTTTGCACCAGGGGCAAAAATTGACTAGCTGATGTACTGATTTGTGGCTGATTTATGGGCTGGCTCACCTACTGATTTTCAGTTAACCGCTTAGAAACTCCAGGAAAAACTATGTGAATTTCTATGAATTTTCTGTAAATTTTCTGTGATATCATTAAGGTCAGCTTAACAGAAGTGTCATATAAGTCTATAGAGCGCAGTCCAGATCAAGTTTTCGTAGATCTAGACGTTCAGTCTGCCTCCAGACCCAAAAACTAAAGTATTAGTGCTCTTTCCCACCCCTCTACTAAATTTCAGCTCATCAGAGTTTTGTTTGTCAAATTTATTCACCTCACTTCCGAGTAAATCAGTTTGTCTGCCCTCCTTACCATTGCGATTTCGGTAAAGTCACCTCAGCTTTTGCAGCAACTACGTGCAGCCCTGAGCGATGGCCGCTATGTCCTGAAAGAGTTAGAACATGGTGCCGACCTGCTGAGATTGGTTGGTGGTCGCAAACAAGAAATTGATTGCTTGGTATTAGAAGTAGACGATGAATTAATGGTCAGCGTTACTGCCCTGCGCGATCAAGGGACGATCCTGCCAGTGGTTTTTCTGACCAGCACTGATATTGCACCATCACCACCGCCTCTCTATCACTCCTCCGAAGTCACCATTTCGCCAGAAAAGGTGGTGGGCTTAGATAAGTCGATCGAGCGTGCCATTGCGGAATTTTTATCTTTAGCCCCAGCAAACGAGCAACTAAGCTGTCCTCTGCCCGATTTAAAATCGATCGCCTTTTTACTTCAACAACAGCGTCGCCTCACCGAAAAACTCAAAGAACGCCTGGGTTATTTAGCAGTCTATTACAATCGTAACTCTGAACATTTTTTCCGCAATCTTTCAGTTGAAGAACGGAAGACTCTTTCTGCCCAGCTAAAGGTGCAGTATCACGAGATTGTCTTGGCCTATTTTTCCCCCGAGCTAAATCTCAACGACATGCTCGATGAGTTTGTCACTCTCCTGTTTTTTGCTGACCTCTCTGTTTCGGAGGTTGTAGAGCTACACATGGAATTAATGGAAGAATTCTCCAAGCAGCTTAAGTTGGAAGGCTGGAGTGAGGATATCTTGCTAGACTATCGCCTCACCTTAATTGATGTGATTGCCCATCTCTGCGAAATGTATCGTCGATCGGTGCCTAGGGAACGAAACTAGAGATTGCAAAAACTTTACATAATCTCAATTCAGCCTGAAAACCATCCTAATCAAGCCATAGCGCTGATCATCTAACGCTGATTGCAGTGTATTTTAGCGATGTAAAGTACTAATACTTATAATGTTTTAAGAAATGATAAGCTGATTGGCTGCTAGGATCGTGACATTGAGATGCAACGTTTTTGTAACAATTACTGAGTCACTGCTATTTTTGGCATAATCTCGGTGAGATAATCAAAACACTTCTTAGATTGTTCTGGCTACTAACCAGTCTGTCAGGATGAGTCTGCATAACAATTCCGTATCCACATTCCATATCCAAGTTTGTCCCATCAAAAACATTACTTGGGTCTGACCGAATAAGTACAAAAAGCGATTATCTATGAGTCCTCTAGCTAGAACTTACGTACTGAAATTATACGTGGCCGGTAATACTCCTAACTCGGTGCGAGCCTTGCGCACCCTCAAAAATATTCTGGAAGAAGAGTTTAAAGGCGTTTATGCTCTGAAAGTAATTGATGTGCTAAAAAATCCCCAATTAGCCGAAGAAGATAAAATCCTGGCCACCCCGACATTAGCTAAAGTTCTACCACCGCCGGTACGCAAGATTATTGGTGATTTATCCGATCGGGAGCGAGTCCTTATCGGTTTAGACCTACTCTATGAAGAGTTGGTGGAAGGGGGCTATGAATAAGATAGCAACTGACTACTCGTAGCTTTCACTGCAAATTTTTTGATCACCTCTGGTGTAAGCGTAGCTATCAAAAAGCCCAAATAAACACGCCAAATTACAAGTAAATTTCTCGAGTTTCCCCCAATGACCACATCCAATTCGCCAGCCACCCCCGAAGAAAAAAACAACCCTTCCAATATTCAGCCAATTAACACCCCAAATAATGATCTAGGGGTGAAAAAAATCCGCACTATGATCGAGGGCTTTGACGATATTTCTCATGGGGGCTTACCGGTTGGTCGCACCACGATCATCAGTGGTACTTCGGGTACAGGTAAAACCATGTTGGCTGTACAGTTTTTGTACAACGGCATCACCCAGTTCGATGAACCCGGCGTGTTTGTCACCTTTGAAGAATCGCCCGCCGATATTATCAAAAATGCTCATAGCTTTGGTTGGGATCTGCAGGGTTTAGTAGATCAAGGTAAGCTGTTTATTCTTGATGCCTCCCCCGATCCAGATGGCCAAGAAGTAATTGGCAGCTTTGATCTATCAGCGTTGATCGAGCGTATTCAATATGCCATCACCAAATACAAAGCCAAGCGAGTATCCGTAGATTCCATGACTGCTGTGTTTCAGCAATATGATGCTGCCTCAGTCGTCCGCCGAGAAGTTTTCCGGCTAGTGGCCAGACTGAAACAAATGAATGCCACCACCATCATGACCACCGAGCGTCTAGATGAATATGGCCCAGTTGCCCGCTATGGAGTAGAAGAATTTGTTTCTGATAACGTAGTGATTGCCCGTAACGTTTTAGAAGGAGAACGTCGTCGCCGCACGATCGAAATCCTCAAGCTGCGCGGTACTACCCACATGAAAGGGGAATATCCCTTCACTATTACTAATAAGGGCATCAATATTTTCCCATTGGGAGCGATGCGCCTTACCCAAAGATCTTCCAATGTGCGGGTATCTTCGGGAGTCAAAACTCTGGACGAAATGTGCGGTGGCGGCTTTTTCAAAGATTCGATTATTTTGGCAACTGGTGCCACTGGTACCGGCAAAACCCTGTTGGTCAGCAAATTTATTCAAGAAGCCTGTAACTCTGGCGAAAAAGCTATTCTGTTTGCCTACGAAGAATCCCGAGCGCAGCTCTCCCGCAACGCCTATTCTTGGGGCACCGACTTCGAGGAAATGGAGCGCAAGGGCTTACTCAAAATTCTTTGTACCTACCCCGAATCTGCCGGTCTAGAAGATCACCTCCAAACCATCAAGTCAGAGATCGAAGATTTCAAACCCGCCAGAATCGCGATCGACTCCCTCTCTGCTCTAGCACGGGGCGTAAGTAACAATGCTTTCCGCCAATTCGTAATTGGAGTCACTGGTTACGCCAAACAAGAAGAAATCACTGGTTTCTTCACCAACACCTCCGATCAGTTCATGGGTTCGAACTCCATCACCGATTCCCATATTTCCACTATTACCGACACTATTTTGATGTTGCAATATGTCGAAATTCGTGGCGAAATGTCCCGCGCCATCAACGTCTTCAAAATGCGCGGCTCTTGGCACGACAAAGGCATCCGTGAATACACCATCAGCAAAGACGGTGCAGAAATCAAAGATTCTTTCCGTAACTACGAAGGTCTGATCAGCGGCTCCCCCAGCCGGATCACGATCGATGAAAAGAGCGAACTATCTCGCATCATGCGCGGTGTAAGAGACAAAGGTAGCGAATAAAGAAAATTAAATGGCTCGTTCTACTAAAAAAGCAACTACTCCAACGATCCAACGCCCCCCGGCTGAAGTTCTTCACGCCGCAGAACTTCAAAAGCTGCAAGAACGTGATGGCCAAAACCCGCGCCCTGCTAACTGGGTATTGACTCCCCGATCGATCTTAGACTTCATTCTCGGCAACACTGCACTAGGCATTGAACCCAAGTTTGTCGGCAGTCGGAACTCGATCGAGCGTTGCATAGTTTCCCTGGCCACTAATCGAGGACTAATGCTGATCGGTGAACCGGGCACGGCTAAAAGTTACTTAAGTGAACTATTAGCAGCCGGGATTTGCGGTGACTCTACGCTCACGATCCAAGGCAGCGCAGGCACCACCGAAGATACGATGAAATATTCTTGGAACTATGCACTGTTGTTAGCCGAAGGTGCCAGCGATCGATCATTAGTTCCCGCACCACTACACCGGGGAATGCAATCGGGCAAAATTGTGCGCTTCGAGGAAATTACTCGCTGTCCGTTGGAAATCCAGGACACTATGCTATCGATTTTGAGCGATCGAGTAATGGCGATTCCAGAGTTACCCGATGAAGGCCGCAATCTCTATGCTCAAATGGGTTTCAATGTCATCGCTACGGCTAATAGCCGCGATCGAGGCGTGAATGAAATGAGTGCAGCTCTGAAACGACGCTTTAATTTTGAAACTATTCCGCCGATCGATAATTTACCGCGTGAGTTAGAGCTAGTACAGCGTCAAACCGATGCGCTGTTGGCACAATCAAATATCCCTATATCGTTACAACCAGAGTTAACGGAGTTATTGGTAACTACTTTCCATGAGCTGCGCACTGGCAAAACTACTGATGGCAAGTCGCTAGAGCCGTTAACTACAGTAATGAGTACGGCGGAAGCTGTTTCGGTGGGATATGCAGCGGGGATTCATGGTTTCTATTATAACGATGGTCAGGTAGCAGCGCAGCATTTAGTCCAAAGTTTGTTGGGTAGCGCCATCAAAGATTCTCAAGATGACGTGAAAAAACTTGGTCATTACTTCGATCGGGTGGTCAAAGATAAGCCTGGTGAGCATTGGCAACAATATTACGCTGCTCGCAAGTATCTCTAGTGATTTTTTTAGACTAGCATGGGTATAGTTTTGGGATACTGCACATGGCAATTTTACGACTCACTGATGGCACCGTTTACCACGATCGAGCAGATATCGATCGAGAGCTAGCACCCTTAAACATTCAGCTCCACCAGTGGCCAGTCGGCAACGACCCTCAACTCCTTGGCATTCTCCATCAACCACAACTCAGCGCAGACGATAAAAATATCGTCCTCAGCCACCTCGATCACTATTTTGAGCAGCTAAAACCCAGTGGCTACCAATCTCGGGATATCATCGACATTCATTCCGCCCTGCCCGGAATAGATGAAATGCTGGCTAGGTTCGATCGATGTCATACCCATGCCGATGACGAAGTGCGCTATGTCGTTGCAGGCTCAGGTATCTTCGGCTTTGTGCGTCCCGATAAGTCTCAGATAGAACTCACCGTCCAAGCCGCCGAACAAATTAATGTCCCCGCTGGTACCGAACACTGGTTTTACCTGACTCCGAATCGGCGATTTGTTGCCCTGCGCTACTTTATCGACCCTAATGGCTGGAATCCAGAATACATCGACACACCAATTCTCTTTCGAACTCAATTAAATTTGTTATGTTAAATTGGGGGAACGATAGATTTCCGAAATCCCTATTAGGAATTTTAGAAGGCAAGATTTCCATGAAAGAATTCACAGTAGATGTAGCGATAGACTTTGCAAACAGATGTCTTTTACAGGTAACGGATAAAAGATTATCAAAATCGGAAAGTATGGTTTTTGCAGAGGCTTGGAATGGGCGAACTTATAAAGAGATTGCCGACAAGCATTCTTATTCAGCTACATACTTGAACAATGATGTGGGCTTCAATTTGTGGCGAAAACTGTCTGTAGCTACAGGAAGAGACTTGGGCATTCGTAACTTTAAATGGGTATTGTACCAATACTGGCTGACTCAAAAAGAAGAAGAACCCGTCGAGATAACTCCTCTTGATTCTCCATTTTTAGAATACGGTGAGAGAGTAGATTCTGCAATGTATATCAAGCCTAAAAATTTTGTTCGGACTTGTCATGTTCTTCTCCAAGGAGGCTCTTTAGTCAGAATTCAGGCACCTAGAGCTATGGGTAAAACATCCCTGATGAATCAGTTGATTGCTCATGCTAGCCACAATGGTTTACGTACAGCACGACTGGATTTAGATGAGCCAGATAATGAAATTTTCACTAGTACAAAGTCTTTGCTACGGTGGCTTTGCGTCAAGGTAAGCAAACAACTAAATGTAGAAAACAAGATAGCAGATATCTGGTCAAATGATTTAGGAAGCACCGATAACTGTACTGACTACTTTGAAAATTATCTACTTGATTATGACCAACCACCACTATTGTTAGCACTAGATAAAGTTGATCGACTATTTAAAGAAGACAGGGTATTGATGGATGACTTTTTTGGATTATTGCGAAGTTGGTATGAGCAGGGCAAGATTGATGAACAATGGCGAAGGTTTCATTTACTGATAGCACATTCGACCGAACCTTACGTACCAATGGAGGTGAACTCCTCACCATTTGGTAACGTTGGAGAGATTGTAATACTCGAAGATTTGACGGAATTGGGCGTGCAAGAATTGGTTAAGCTGTATAGTTTAAGCTGGAGTGAAACTGAAGTACAAAAACTTATGGAATTAGTTGGTGGACATCCACAGCTTATTAGATCAGCACTTCATGCTGGAGCGTCACTATCCCCGTCGGAAATTTTGGGTGATGCCACCTCTGAAGTAGGAATTTTTGGGCGTTACTTAAAGAAATTGCGAGAATATTTGTTTCTTCACCCAGAGTTGGCAGAGGCGTATCAGACGGTGATCAATGCCTGCGCACCGATCGAAGTAATATATCCATTAGGGTTCAAATTAGAAAGTCTGGGCTTAGTAAGGCAACAAGTCACCGGATTCATTCCTAGGTATGAACTATATCGTCGATACTTTAGGCAGAGGCTCTAGGCAGATGATGATGGATATAGAAGACTATCCCTATGTAGTCGGCGGTAGTTTGGCCGCAAATGAGATTTCTTACGTAACACGTCAAGCTGATGCCGAATTTTATCAGGCATTAAAGGCTGGAGAGTTATGTTATGTTCTCAACTCTCGCCAGATGGGAAAATCTAGTTTAAAGAACCGTACTATGCAGCGTTTACGAGCAGAAGGAGTTCTTTGTGTCTCGATCGATTTGTCTGGGATGGGTACTTCTGAAATGTCACCAGATACTTGGTATTCTGGGATCGTCCGGCGATTATTACGAGATTGTCAATTAGCACCCAAGATTCAGTGGCGAGATTGGTGGCATGGTGCTAAGGAGCTTACTTCACCGGTACAACGCTTACAGGAGTTTATTGAGGATGTTTTGTTGGTGGAGATTCAACAACCAATTATAGTGTTTATCGATGAAGTTGATCGGGTACTCAGTCAAAGTTTTTCTCTGGATGATTTTTTTGAGTTAATTCGTTTTTGTTACAACCGGCGATCAGAAGACCCTTGTTATCAACGTTTAACCTTTGCTTTGTTAGGAGTAGCTACTCCCGCTGATTTGATCCGCGATAAACAGCGTACCCCATTTAATGTTGGTAAAGATATAAATTTACAGGGGTTTAATTCTCACGAAGTAGCTCCTTTACAGGCAGGATTAGTTAGACAGGTCGAAGATCCGGCAGCAGTGATGGATGCTATTTTAAAATGGACTTGCGGACAGCCATTTCTTACCCAAAAATTGTGTCGATTAGTGAGTCAGCATTCACCTATCATTTGTTCCAACAATCAATGGGTAGATCAATTGGTGTCGGAGCATATTGTGAACTATTGGGAGTCTCAAGATGAACCACAGCATTTACGAACAATCCGCGATCGATTGCTGCAGGATGATAAACGCAGTGGACGTTTGTTAGGAATCTACCAAGAGGTTTTATGTAATGGTCATGCTCCGAGGGTATCTGGTTTTGATGAATGGGAACTTCGACTGTCTGGATTGGTGGTTAAACAGGAAGATGGATTGCGAGTCTATAACCGCGTTTATCAGGAAGTTTTCAATGACAATTGGCTCAACCAACAATTAATCAGGCTTAGACCCTATGCCGAAGCCTACGAAATTTGGCAGAAATCAAATTATGATCCTCAGTATCTGTTACAGGGAGAGGGCTTACAAGCAGTTTCTACCTGGGCTAGTGGCAAATCTCTTAGCGATCAAGATTATCAATTTTTAGCAGCTAGTCAGCAACAAGAGTTATCAGTAGCTCAGCAACAAGTGTCTATCGCAAAAAGGCAAGTTGAACAAGCGCAAAAAGATTTAGTTAAGTTAAAAAAGAATCGCTTGAGCATTGGAGTCACCACTATAACTGCTAGTACTATATTAGGGCTTTTCCTTTTTCCGAAAACAGCTATTCTTTTCAATGAAATTGGCTATTCTTTTCAAAGCAATAACAACCCGAATTATGCCGCCAAATTCTATGATATAGCTTTATTGTTTAAACCAAATTATGCTACTGCTCATTACAATTTAGGACGATTGGATAGCAACTCTGGGAATATTGATGATGCTCGGAATCATTTTGAAGCTGCAATCCAATTTCAAGTCAAAGAACACCCGATTCCCTTTGCCTATAGCAGCTTAGCTAGAGTACATATCAAGAAGGGGAAGTATGATAAGGCGATCGATCTGCTTAATGAAGGCTGGAAATTAAAGTTGGGGGATGAAGAACAGTATGTATTTCTGAAAAATTATGGCTGGGCATTGTTAGCTCGAGGGAAATACAAAGAGGCTCTAACTAGCCTGGATGCAGCGATCGCCATATTTAACGACTATGGATCAGCACATTGCCTTAAAGCTCAAACTTTAGATAAAATACAAGATTCAAAAAAAGCAATCAAGTCTTGGGGAGAATGTCTGGAATTTGCTGATCCAGATCATCCAGATGAAAAAGAATGGTTGGAAGCTGCCAAAAGAAAACTAAATAAAGTATCAGAGTAATTTCAGCTATCCAATTATACCGCCTTTTTATATAGAAATTAATCTAACGAAAATGAAAAGAATCTCTACTCTTTTATTGGTATTCATATTAAGTTTTAGTTTCAATGCTACTTTCATTGATCTATCTGCTGCTATAGCTCAGGGGATTAGGAAAAAGTGCTCAAAGAAAAAAGGGCGAGGTCAATGTGCTATTTATAGTGCAGATGGGACTAGGACTAAGGGGGAAGGTGGATCTGAAGAAGAGTTCCTCAGGATTGCTGGGACAGGTAGTCGGGCGAAACCTCTATTGGATTCATTAGAGCTAGAGTCTTTTGAGGCGGATGAATTTATTCAAATTAGAAACCATCCGAAATGGAATTTTGGCAAAGCTGACTTCTCAATGGGAGTTTTCATTCAGACAAATGCTTCATCAGGAATTGTATTAAGTAAGTTACTTGCCCAAGAAAAGAAAGGCTACCTTTTATACATTGACCAAGGTAGATTATGGCTAAAGCTAGGGGATGGTAATAAGTATCAGAAATATGATAGTGGTTTCTCGATCGCTGATGGCAAAGTACATCAGGTTGAAATCAAGATTATCCGTAATGCTAAGAAAGGTAGTCGTTGGTATATTGATAATCAAGAGATGAAAAACTTGATTGATACTTTTGGGCTATTGGGGTCTTTAGACAACTCCCAGCCATTAATTATTGGCAGTGAACTTAAGACATTTAGATCTGTTGAGAAAATTGGGGGGATTTGGTTTGAGAAATAAATTGTCTTGCTCAAATCCTACCTGCTTTTGTCATAATGAAACTTTTATATGTTCTTGTTAGTACAATTACTATTGTTCTAACCTCCGCTACTTTTACTGGTGCGCTTTCTCCTCAACAAGTAAAACAGATTGAATGTCAAGTCTATATTGCTGGGTTTCCAAGGAATAAAGGAGACTTTATCTTTGAAAATGGCCAGGTTTTAATAAATTTGAATCTGGTAACAAGTGATGAATATTTAAGATTTTGTAAAACCATCGTCAGTTAATCGCATATTCTGGAAATCAATACCGATTTTCTTCAACCCTTCTCTGGTCGCTTTTGACATTCTGTTGATCGAATCTTGTTTCCCATACTTCCGATAAGCTTGATAGTTTGCTTTTTGAATAACCTGCGGATATGCAAGCTGTTCAAAAAATGTTTGTAGCTCAGTGTTATCCATCTTGGCGATCGATGACTGTGAAATACTTATTTGAAGTTGGCTGGCAATGCCTTTATATTGTTGTGAACTAGGAAGTGGCTGCTGGTTAGCAACGGCCCATTGTTGTCCATACCAAAATGCTAGCAAATCTTCTTTTTTACTACTATTAAGTCCTTGCAGACGAGCAAATCCAGCGAGAACTTGAACCACATCATTTTTTTCTATGAGTTCACGTACACCTTTGGCTTCATCCGGCGGCAGTTGTTTTGCAAGATCTTGCAAAAACTCTTCACGGATTTTTGCAGATAGTGTTCTATTTCGTATATATGGAAGTGGATTATTAGTAGCGGAAATCCGACCGGTTTGATTCGTTGTTGTACGATCCGTTTGATTGGAAGTTGGCCGCTGCACTGGCTTTTTTGTACTGCTGCCTCGTGAATAAGTTGCACCTATTGGTGGGTAATTATTTTGGTTGAATGAGAAAGAAGGTGAGGAATAGTAATTATACTGTGCGAGGACTTTACTTGGTATCAGTAAACCAATACACCCAGTCAAAAACGTAGCAATAAAGCAGATAGTTTGATTTCTTAACATGGCGTTTTTTTTATGAAAGGCTTTAGGATCTATTTACTGGAACAAGTTAATTGGGGATTTTAGCTTCTTAAGTAACTTATACCCTTTCACCACTAATCGTCAAGTTTCTTAGTGATATAGCCATCAGATCTGATTCAAGAGCATTTACAGGATTGAAAGCCATACTCTCTTTGGAGATTAATTCTATAGATAGTTTAGGATTGCTGTAGTGATGCAAAGAGATTTATCGAGTATTTCTAGTTTGGCGTAGTCTAGCTTCAATCCAGCGCCGCAATAACTCTTGACGGGCTTTCGCCAGTGTTCTATTTCTTATGGATGAATTAGTAGCTGAAGTATAACTTGTTCGATTAAACTTTGATTGCCTTGTTGTTTTTTTTGCTCTGCTACCGCTTGAATAAGTTGCACCTATTGGTGGATAATTATTTTGGTTGAAAGTGTTGTCATATTGTGCGAGAGCTTGGTTCGGCATCAGCAAGCTAATAAACCCTATCAGGAACGTAGCAGTAAAATAAACATTTCGATTTTTTAACATGGTGGGATCCTCATAAAAGTTAAAAAGCGGGTTTTCTTACTGGTGTTTAGACCAATTGTCCAATAAGCCAAAGGCCAGACATACCAGTTCATGTTCTTCTTATAAATGGTAGGGCTAAATTCTTGCATTGCAAACCAAGAAAAATCAGTATTTTGAGAATTTAAAACAATCCATTTCTGAAAACGTTGCAACTGGTACTTCTGAATACTCAGATTTATCAGGTTTTAGCTGACAGCTCAGAAAAAAGATAAGCAAGATAATGTCTCTGCTGGCACTGCACAATGGTTTTACCTTACTCCAAGTCGGCGATTCGTCGCCCTGCGCTACTTTATCGACAGCAATGGCTGGACTCAGAATATACTGATACCCTTATTTTCTTGTGTGACGCTCTGACTATGAAGTAGAGCTGCTTTTAACCATTTAGAAATTGTTGAATATATTTTTGCTTACATGGTATCAAGGGGCAAATTTTAAAGCTTAGGTTTGCTGATCATAATTCTTACTATGATTTTAATTATTTGGGATCACAAAACCTCTATGAAACCATACAATATCCAAAGATATTGAAATGCTTCACTTCAATATCTTTAGATAAATTACCTGCCCTAAATCCCATGATCCAGCCCTGGATAGTCTTTTCCGTCCTTTCAGCTTTGGCTTACTTTGCTCACGACCTAGTGCTCAAACAAGTTTCTGGCAAAGTAGATAGCGTTCTGGCCGCTACTATCCTGAACTTCTCTGCCTTCAGCAGTCTTTTTCTCTATAGCATCTTCATACAAGCCAACACTTGGCGAAAATTCCCCTGGCTATCGATCGAAAGCGGGCTAATTTTTGGCGCGGGAATCTGCTTGGCCATGGCCTCAGTATTTTTCGTGAACATTTTCAGCAACGGTGGTGATCTGAGTTTAGCGATTCCCTTGGTGTATGTGCTCATAATTTTTTTAGGAGTGCTCTTTGGAGTGATGTTATACAAAGAGTCCCTAAATCTGGGGCAATATTTGGGAGTGCTACTAATTATCGCGGGTATTGTATTGATTACCCGGCAAACGTCAGCAGGTTAGCACGGGGCACAAAGTTGAAATCTGAAGCACTGGCCATGCTGTAGGCTCCCATATTGTGAGTAATCAAATAATCACCAATTTCCATCTCTGGCAACATCGCCTGGGAATCGATAATATCGATCGAGTCACAGGTAGGCCCAGCCACCACTGATGAATACAGAGGTTTCGTAGCATCCACCACCAAGGGGGCTACAGTGTTCTGCTGATGATCATAGATCTGACCAGAGAAACTGCCATAGACACCATCATCGATGTAGTACCAATTCTGACCATTTTTATACTTCTTACCCACAATCTGGGTAATCAATGTCATGGCAGGAGCCGCTAGGCAGCGACCTGGCTCACTGAGAATCTGACAATCTGAAAAATTACTATGAAATCGATCGAGCGGCAACTTGATCTCAGCCAAAAATGTCGCTAAAGCTATATCTTGGCTGCTATAACGAGCGGGGAAACCGCCCCCAATATCCAAGAGGCTGAAGCAAACACCTTCTTCTTCTTCTTCTAACTCTAGGTACAGTTCATTTGCCCAATCGATCGCCTCTTGGTGAACTTTGCTGCTGGGCATTTGACTACCCACATGAAAAGAAATCCCGCCAATGGTCAGGTCTAGGCTCTGAGCCAATTTAATTAAAGAGCGGCAGTCTTTTTTTGCACAGCCAAATTTGGCCGAAAGATTGCAGGCAGCTAGTTGGTTCTCAAAAGCCACTCGTAGAATCAAAACTACTTGTTTACCCAATCCTTTGAATTTGAGAATTTCAGCCGGATTTTCTACTACAAAATGCTTAACCCCATAGTCCAGTGCATAGTTAATATCTTGGATTCGTTTAATGGGGTGAGTATGAATGCAATGATTGGCAGCTACTTGAGCCTTCCGCAACAGATCAATTTCGCCATTGGTCGCAATATCAAAATATCCATCTAAGTCCCGAATGGTTTCAATTACCGGCGCGATCGGGAGAGACTTGATGGCAAAGTGGTGGTGGACATAGGGTAAAGCTGTTTTCAATAGCTGGTATCGATGACTTACTTCTGCTGGCTGATACACTAGTAGAGGGGTGCTGCTTATCCTTGCCAAGTTTAAAAAATTAGGAGTGGCGACCAGCGGAAAAGTGGTGGACATTGAGAAAAAACCAAAATTTGACTATCTATTGGTATTGTATTCTCTAAATACGTTACATCAGTTTACAATCAGCAAAAAGACTTGTATAAGTGACTACTTATTGAAATATTCTTTACAATGTGTAGTGTCTATTAATCACTAGGACTAGTGATCTGCATCAACTAAAATGTGTGATCTCTGTCAATCTTTTGGTGAAATTGAACCATCATCGGGTCTCTCGTCGATAACCAGCATTTTTCAATGATCTAAGTGATAGAAATATTAAGTTCTGGGAGAATAAGGCGATCGATCTGGGGGAAGCAGGTTATCATGCTAGTCAAAAGTTTTCGTATATTCCACATAGTTAGCCGAACTAAGCGTTATGACTCAAAACCCCAACCCCAACAACAATAATCGCCGCCGTCGGCTGACCGCAGACGAATTGATTGCTATTTTGGTGGCGATGACTGGCATCGGCGGAATTTTCTGGTGGGTGATTTCTCACCGCACACCAAACCAAGGTTTTTTTCAGGCCAACTCTGGTCAGTCAGCCGATGTCCGTACCATCTTGCCATTGACAGAAGACCCCGCCAATCCTCAGCCCAGCGGCGGTGAGAAATTTGTAAAACCCAAGATAGCGGCGACTCCAGCGCAAGCTGCTGGAGCAGCGGCACCAGCAGCGCCCGATGTCGGTGAAGGCAATACGGCAGTAGCTCCGGGCAATACGCCTACTGTACTGGTGCCACCTGTTGTACCTCCGATCGCTGCCGTTGCTCCAGTTCCTAAATTTACTGATGTCCCAGATAAGTACTTTGGTAAGAGCAAGATAGAGGTGCTGCAATCAATGGGAGTATTGCAAGATTTTGGTGGTGGGAAGTTTGACCCTAATCTGCCAATTACCAGAGGCGAATATGCCAAGATGCTTGATCGGGCATTTGTTGATCGAGCCACCACCCAGCAAGTATTGGAATTCAAAGATATTCCTACTACCTATCCTCGCCGTGAAGCCTTAGATCGATCAGTGAAAATGGGCTTTATGACAGGCTACTCTAAGACTCTCTTTAAACCTGATGAGCAGATTCCCCGCTACCAAATGCAGATTTCGTTAGCTAAGGGCATGAATCTGAAGCCGCCGACCGATGCGGCTGGAGTATTGAGCAAGTTCACTGATGTTAAAGGCTTACCCGATTGGGCTAAGCCAAAAACAGCAGCAGCGATCGGGGCTGGTCTTATTGTTAAAGATGGTCAAGATAAAAAGTTGCAGCCCGTTAAGGCCACCACCAGAGGCGAAGCGGCAACGCTGATTTATGAAGCCTTGGTCAAAGAAGGCAAAATCAAGCCCAGCAAATAGCGGTTACAATAGATCTCAACTGAGTTGAAGCAAAACAGCAGCAAAACCATGGAAGCATTAGCACTAAACAATCAAAACGTCGAAACCATCTTGGATGAGATGCGCCCTTATCTGATTTCTGATGGCGGTAACGTCGAGTTAGTAGAAATCGATGGCCCGATCGTCAAACTGCGGTTGCAGGGAGCTTGTGGTTCTTGCCCTAGCTCTACTATGACCCTGCGGATGGGCATTGAGCGCCGCCTGCGCGACGCGATTCCCGAAATCGAAGAAGTCGAACAAGTTTTCTAGTTCCGTGTTCAACAAAAAGCCACTCTGAAATTCAGGGCGGCTTTTTGTTGAACATCAACATCTCGAATAATCGATAGTCACCAAAAGCAGCAGGCTGGTATTAATTCATCAAGGCTTGAGGACATTAGTGGTAAATTGCCTGGAATTATTCCCAGCAGGGCTATACTGACAAACCGTATAAAATGCCCTGACTTCTTTACCCTGTAGAAAAACAGTACCTCTGGCTGCCCCGCAACCCAATTTGAGGCTGTTTTTCCAAATGATTTGAGTGAAATGTCCGGTATTATCAGAAAAACCTGGCTTCATATAATTATAGTTTACCACTTCACTATACCAAAGTTTAACTACATCTTTAGCCAGAGTTTTGGTACTAGTAGAGAATCTTTGATCATATGAAACATAAATGTTTTCTCCAACTTGCAAATTGTCACTATGTTCAAATATTTTTTCAATAGCTA
>JANOXZ010000033.1:0-2879 GCA_031418695.1 Synechococcales cyanobacterium VAR_35_metabat_10 | reverse complement strand
CTCTTGGAGTTCACTGATAAAATCGGCAGCATAGCGACGATGCTCGATCGACTCAAATAAATTAGCCTGCTCAGTTTGTAATTGGGCTAATCGATCTGCCGCATTCACCAAAGCTGCCAAAGTAGAGCTAATCCGACCTTTTTCTTCCCGCAACTGCTCATAACCGGCCAACTCCAACTTAATATCTTTAAATTCTTGGCGTAACTCATCCAGTTCCCGAGTAGCAGTAATTTCGGCTATTTGGCAATCATCGATCTGTTGTTTCAAGGCATCTTGATCCGCAGTATTACTGGCCAAGAAATGCTCCCAGTGCTCTCCACTCAGCGGATGTTGACAGAGTGGACAGTCTTCATCGGCGCTCAGAGTCTCTAGTTTCTTGACCAGCTCTTGCTGTCTAAATACATAGCCCTGACGTTGGGCTTGCAGTCCAGCTAAGCGACTTTTGCATTCTTGGCCTTTGTCTTGCACCCGTTCTTGATAATTGCGGCGGTTATCCAGCAAAGTGATTTTATCTTCGATCGACTGTAGCTGTATAACTAATTGCTCACCTGCTAATAACTGCTGCTCAATCTGCTGAATATTATTATTGGTTTGCTCCAGTCTGGCCTGTTCCTGAGCAGTCATTTTATCAATATGACTTTGAATTTCTTGGCGACGTTTGCTCAACCCACTGCTTTGTTGATATAAATCATCGAGCTGGCGCAGATGCTGACGATGTTCTTGCAATAAGGCCAAGTTGCGATCGACTTCTGGAGCAGTAGCCAATTGTTCTTGCAATTCTTGTTGACGCTGTTGAATAGTAGTTAGATCATTTTCTAGCTTAGCCAAAGCAATTTGGGTCTGGCGATCAGAGCGCTCGATGTGAATTTCTTGGGCTTGAAGTTGGCTCTGAAGCTGTTGATGCTGGTGAGCTTTTTCTTCCCAGGCACTGGCAGCGCTGGCTAGGGCTTGATATTGACTATAGGCTGATTGGATTTCGGTGCCTCGATCAAGCAATTTGGCCAAGGCATCGGCAGCGACCTGATTACGGGCAACATCTTGGCGAATTTGCTCTAGGTCTGTCACTAATTCTCGCTGGCGCTGTTCTGACCATTGGATTTGTTGTTGATAAGTGGCGCGCTGTTGGGCAGTGGTTTTGAGGGTTTCTAGTAACTGTCGATCAGTCTGTTCAGAAGCTTGCAACAGGTCGATTTGCCCTTGGGCGGTGACCATATCTGCCGTGAGAGTGGGGATGACTATGATTCTTTCCAGATCTCTTTCGCACTGCTGCTCGATTGCGGTAACTTGGGCTTTATAGGCGGCAGCGACTTTTTTGGCTTGGTCTGAGAGTACTTCGTATTGATCCAGTTTGAGCAGGTCAGCGAGGATTTGTTTCCGCTCGCTGGGCTTTTTCATCATGAACTCATCGGCTTTGCCCTGGCGCAGATAAGCAGAGTTGGTAAAGGTGTCGTAATCAATTTTTAGGTATTGATCAATCAGTTTTTGGGTGTCTTTGATGCCTTTTTGGGTGAGTGATTTAAAGTCCCGATCGGCCATCACCTGTAATTCTAATGTGCCAGGGCCGCTGCGCTGCCGACTGCGGATCACTCGATAGATATCGCCGTGGAGCTGAAAAGTGAAGTCTACCCGCATATCGATCGCCCCATTGCTGATTGCATCTTCTTCGCTAGCGGCGCGACTTTTGCCCCAAATTGACCAGGTGATCGCTTCAAGCAAGGAAGATTTTCCGGCTCCGTTGGCTCCACAAATACAGGCGGTGTGGAGTCCCGAGAAGTCTACGCTGGCTTCGCGATAGCTGAGGAAGTTTTTGAGGGTGAGCTGAAGAGGGATCATGCAAAGTATTTATGTACTTGCTGCTATGATAGAACACTTTTGATCGATGTGGCACGGGGGGTATAGATTTCCAATGGATAAAAAATATCCAGAAAATGGAGAAACAGAATTATAAGTTTTAGTTGGAGTTACTTTTACAGTTTTTTCTCAGCAGATAGAAAATGACCATACTTATCCATTGCCAAGATTTTAACTATTGTTAGTAAGATTGCTCGATCAAAACTGTTGACGGGTTCAAGTGTCGGGATTTTAATATCTCCAGTAGCTGTAAGTCTTTACTGGTATTATGATGTTTCCGTAATCTCCCAAATATCTGTTGAAGACTTGTGGGGCAGTGGCTAAAATATCTACTGTCATATCGGCATCAGCGCAATTTTCGATTCATTGCAAAAATTGAAACAGCCTTATCGATCGCTGCCATCACTGTTAACATCGCACAATTCAACCAATTATCCTTATGGCCACAGAACTAGCAATTCGGACAGAAGGCTTGACCAAACAATTTGAGCAGCACATTGCCGTCAATGGTGTCGATCTGCAAATTCAAGCTGGCGAAGTATATGGGCTAATTGGACCCAACGGAGCGGGCAAAACTACCCTGATTCAGATGCTGGCATCGGCAGAAGAACCCAGCACTGGCGAAATTTATATTCACGGCGACCAACTGCGACGGGATCAGAGCAATTCTCAGCTCAAAAAACGCCTGGGATATTTACCCGATGACTTTCCTCTGTACGATGACCTGACCGTCTGGGATTATTTAGATTACTTTGCACGGCTATATCGAATCGATCGCAGTAAGCGCAGCCAACGCCTTTACGATGTGTTAGATCTGGTACAGTTACAGACCAAGAAAAACAGTAAAATTGCTGGTCTATCGCGGGGGATGAAGCAGCGATTGAGTTTGGCTCGCACCATTATTCATGAACCGTTGGTGCTACTGCTTGATGAGCCGGTCTCTGGGTTGGATCCGATCGCTCGTGTGCAGTTCCGGGAAATCATCAAGACTTTGCAAGAAGCTGGAATGACGGTGCTGATTTCTTCTC